>DASWMZ010000207.1:0-2931 GCA_036399495.1 Pedobacter sp. | reverse complement strand
AATACCGAGCATATTTGCTTTCGTTAGACTGGTTCCGAAATGTGATTCCTATGTAGTCGAGGTAATTTATGATAAACCCGAGTCCACCTTTCGCAACACTAACTTTGTAGCTAGTATTGATTTAGGACTAGATAATTTAGTGGCGTTAACTTCAAATCAACCGGGATTTATCCCTTTGTTGATTAACGGGCGACCATTGAAATCGATTAACCAGTTCTACAACAAGCGCTCTTCAAGATTGCAATCCGAGTTAACAGGGAACCGCAAAACATCACCCCGGATGAGCGCGCTTAACTCGCTGGATCAATCAGAAAGTTGACAATTACTTACATCATGCTAGCCGTCTAATTATTAACCTTTTGCTCACCAAGCAGATTGGGACGCTAGTAATTGGCAAGAACGCGCAGTGGAAAACTGAAATTGATCTAGGGAAGCCTACCAACCAAAACTTTGTTAGTATTCCTCACTCTCGATTGATTGAGATGTTGGAATACAAAGCTCGGTTGGTAGGAATCGATGTAATTGTACAGGAAGAATCTTACACATCTCGCGCAAATTTTTTGGGTTTAGATTCAATCCCTGTCTACGGGAAAACAGAAAAATATCCTGTGTTTACTGGTAAGCGGATTAAAAGAGGTTTGTACAAAACATCGGTTGGTCAGTTAATTAATTCCGATGTTAACGGGTCTTACAATATCCTCAGAAAAGCAATCCCAAATGCGTTTAGCAATGGGATAGAGAGCTGCGTAGTTCAGCCGAGGCAGGTCAATCTGCTCAAAGTAAAAGTGAAAGGGGAGGGACTTAACGCCTCCCATGTCATGTCATAAATGACTATACTTTTGCCAGCTATGAATACGAGGAATCACCATGCAATGCCCCGAGTGTTAATCAACCCATATTCCTAAAACGGCAATAAAAAAGGAAAACAGAATCATATCTGTGTCAAATTTGGTCGTCATTTCATCAATGAGTATGAACCCCACGCCTGGAGATAGTCAGAGTGTCAAATCCGAATGCTTAAAAATGTACGTCAATGCTATCGGTTTTTCCACAAGTGTTGAATGTTAATAAATAGTCTCAAAACAATGCCTTCACTCTGATCAACAGAAGGCATTAAACTTATTTCCAACTAATTCAATGCTATCAAAGTTACCCAACATTGTCAATATTTTTTTAGGAAAGCTTCCAAGCGTCAGATTATCCAGTTCTGAGTACATTTCGATTAGTGTCAAGCTTATGCTAAATTTTGCGATCGACCCCAGCATCAAGGAGTATGAGAGATTTATTTTACCCTCTAAATCATGAAGGAATAAAACTTGATATTTATTATTCCTACCTTGCTTCAAGCCAATAAAGTGAGAACTACAGAAATTTTTAAATATTTGTTATGGCAACTAATGAAGGAAACCAATCAAAAGTGTAAATGGGAGGAATTAGCATTATTTCCTTGAGATTATACACCATTCTCCTGACAACGAAACTGCTAGGGATCCAGAAAACCCTCAAAAAAACTATTTAGTGTAATCAATTTAAGAAATTAAAAAGTATCAGGAGTGAGCCTTCACTTCGGAACAACTCATGGTAGTAAATATGGGATAAAACAGTTGATTTAATTCCGCAAAATGCTGTCCGTATAATCGAGAGAGTATTTTCAAGTTAGGATAAAATTAGAGAATTATGTAAAAATAATATTTTTTTTATGAGGCTGAATAATAATCAAAATTTTAAAATATTAGAGGATAGCTAAGGTTGCTTAGTTGCTGAAAAGTCAGTATTAAAAATCATAGTTATAGCATTTTGTGACGTAGACAATAAAACTGAGTATCGATTAGCAGCCAACTTAGCCGCATCCGGCACTGGCGCAATAACAATGAAAAAATCGGAGAGAGATATCGAAAAATATAGGCAATAAAACTGATGTGAAAATTTATCATAATGCACTTAATGTAGACATAAAAATTACCACAAATCAAAATAAAATTGAGATTGAGATTCATATTTATACAATGTTGATAGCTTATATGTTATAAAATTGATAAAAAATAGGTAGAGGATGAAAAAAATATTATATAAATTCCGCTATCTTTAAGCTGTTATGTGTGAATAATTTAACTATAAATACGGGCTTTAAAAAAATAATTCTTGCCGATAAGTTGATGGTTCGTATGAGGAATAGCGACAATGATGTAAACTTGTGTAACAAAATACAACACTTGTGGCTGCTCACAGGTGAATATGTTAAAATCAATGCCAAAATCAGTCAAACAAAGTAAAATAATCAAAGCTATGACATAGGTTGCATGCAATTTGTGCGGTAGTAATGACTATACTGTGAGATTTGAGCAGGGAGTAGCCCAGGTAAATCAAATTGTCAATTGTAAAGCCTGTGGATTGATGTATGCTAACCCGAGAATCAAAGAAGTAGACAGTGTATTAATAGAAACCTACGATCCAGAGTTTGTATTATCTGCGATAGTTAACCAAGATTCGCAGAGGCTGGAAAAAGAAGCACTGCAGGTAAAAGATTATGAAAAAACCCGAGCTTTTCTTCACCAACATTATCCCGAAAAAGGTAAGTTAATTGAAGTTGGCAGTGGCTTGGGGTATTTGTTAAACTTCTTTAAGCAAGATGGGTGGAATGTACTTGGGCTTGAACCTAATGTGGGTATGTGCAGATATGCAGAATCGGAGTTTGGAATCGAAATCATCCCAACCATACTAGAAAAAGCTGAACTAGAAGATCGATCGGCAGACGCTGTATTGATGATGCACGTGATCGAACACGTATCTGATCCTTACAGTACGTTGAAAGAAGTTTATCGGATCTTGAAGCCGGGTGGGATATTCGTGATGGAAACCCCCCGCTACGATACATTGATGTTCAAATTATTGGGTAAAAGAGAAAGAAGTCTCAGTTGCGACGGACATATT
>DASWMZ010000206.1:0-33219 GCA_036399495.1 Pedobacter sp. | reverse complement strand
GAAAAAGCATTGGCCACCATTGAAGGTTATATTGATAAAGCGGGGGACGGATTTTGTAGCGTTAATAGTGAAAGCTTGGGGATATCTCACGAGATTATAGCTATTGACAGCAATTCTCCCGACAAGAAATATAATTTTCTCAGAAACGTCCATTTTAAAGCATATTATTATATATATAACAGGGAGCTTTATTATACCAACATTACCAGGCTTGAACTATCTAATATTCAGCGGATCTCGCAAGAACAAGGGGGTATTCGTGTTTATAGAAACGGATTTCGAGTACTACCATATGGGGAACCTAATAACGACTGGCTGAATATAGATCGCCGATATTATGATGAATCGGGAATAGTAAACGTGCCATTTGGTAATCATAACTTATTTGGCTTCGTTGAGGTTTTAGACCCTAACGGTGATATTTTTCAGGAAACTGCGGGCAGGGAAGGGCTAATTGAAAATGATGCCTATGCAGAAATGAAGGATTTTATTTCGAAGGCGCTAGAAGGCGGCCGTTTAAGGATTCGATACGGTGTAGACAAAATAAAAAAGAAGAAAACCAATCTTAATCCTAAAGCTAAAAGCACTGAAGAAACCGAAAAATCTCCTATTGATAAGATTATTGATTTTAAAAGATCATTAGATCTATTTATCAACGAACCACAAGCGACTACAGAACAAAAAGCTGATTACGAAAAAAACGCCAATCAACTAGTAGAAGAGCTTAAGGAAGACTTCACAGCCTTGCTGCAGGAACTTGGCATGTTGCGAGTTTTGGCGGGCTTAGGGCTAACAATAAGCGAGTTTACGCATGAGGTCGTGCAATTTGCACCATCAATGAATGGAGATCTTAGCGTAATTGAAAATCAAAGTTTGAATTTAGAGGGCTTAAACGCCTTGGAAAATCTTAAACGAACCATAAGATTATTTTTAGCATATACCTCTTATTTTAGCTCAACAGTTTCTGCCAATGTAACTAGGGAGCTCAAACCTCAGCAACTAGATATCATGGTTGAGGATTTCCTTAAAATCATTTCCGCAGATCTCAGCAAGGAAAGCATTCACATTGACCCGAAATTTTATGGTTACGAATTACAGACGATCCCTATGCACTCATCAGAATGGAGTTCCATTCTCTTTAACCTATATACCAATTCAAAAAAGGCTATCAGGCGCGCAGGTGGGATAGGTGAAATTTCGATCATTGGAGGCAACGAAAAAAGTAAAGTATATTTGGAGTTTTCAGATAATGGCGATGGCATTCCGGAAGAAAACGTAGAAAAAATATTTGATGCATTTTTCACTACATCTTCACCAACTAGTTTTGATTCGACTGTTGAAGAAAAGTCCACAGGAACAGGGCTTGGTTTAAAAATTGTCCAGGATATTTTGCACAGCTATGGGGGTTCGATTAGACTAATTGAGCCCGAAAACGGATTTTCAACTTGTTTCAGAGTAGAGGTCCCTGCATTAAAAAACGTTAAATAAATTATAAATGTACAAGTATATTTATGTTGATGATACTCAGGATCAGATTGAAATTGGAGCCATAAATGGTATTAAGCAAGGGGGGGTAATTGATGTCGATTTTGTAAAGCCAGGTCTCTGGGAAGAAAAGATAACTGAGCTAACCGAAAAGCTGAAAACCTCTCATGGACTAATTGTCGATTTGCGTCTTAATGATATGCCTTATGATGACGTAAATCGCGCGCAATACCGTGGATCTACTGTGGCACAGGAACTTCGTACCCTAGTTAAGGAACAAACGATTATAGATATTCCCATTTTTCTGATTTCTGCAGACCAAAAACTACACGAATCGTTGGATAAAACCAGTTTGGATCTTTTTGACGGAGTAATCAGCAAAAACACCATAGGGAACACTGGTATCACTTTTCCTGAATTTATTAAAATGCTTTCTGCTTATGCGGAAGCATATGTATTAATTCAAGATCAAAAGTCGATAATCCAATTACTTAAAATTGAAGATATTCAATTGCTGGATACAAGGTTTGTCGATGAATTTGAAAAAACCTCACCTTATCCAAATCATGTTATTATTCGATTCATAAGCAAGGAATTTATACAAAAGACTACTATACTGGTTGATGAAGATACTTTGGCCTCGCGTCTGGGTATCGACATGAGTTCAGATGATTGGGGTTCATTTAAAGATGAGTTTCTAAAGGAATTTCTTTATCAAGGAATCCTCTCACGTTATTATGAACGCTGGTGGTGGCCGCTTATTGAAGATTGGTGGTATAATAAAATAACCCAAGACTTAACTATTCGGACTCTTCCAGCCAAAGAGAGAGTAGAATTTCTAAAATCCCTTAAGGAGGGTATTAGGTTGAAACCTGCTTCTATGAGTGAAAAGAGTAAAAGTGATAAATTCTGGACTATCTGCAAAGCTCGAAAAATTCCAATAGATACTGTTGATGGTTTTCTTGTGGCTGGTCAGGATAATAATTTCCCGTGGCAGGAGAAGGAATATGTATCAAATGATGAGGCACTTCGACCCAAGGACATTGAAGCATGGAAGTCTGTTGCCACCGTAGAAAAAAATCGTTTACAAAGTATGAAAGACTTTTATGGCAAACAAGAGCAAAGAGTTAGACGGTAAGATAATTGGAGACAATTTGTCTAGCCTAGCTACTATACTTAGTGATGCCGGGTTATGCCATGATGTTGGCCCTTTAAATCACGCCGGGAATTTTTGTTCTAAAAATGCCTCAGAGACAGATTATAGTTATAAGTTTAATTATTTGGAATTTAATATTCCTAATCAGTCTGGTGTCGTACCAGCCTTATGTTATCAGTTGAAATTGAGGTTCTCAATTGATATTACAGGAGTTATTGACACCGGGGAGGATAACACCGTAAAAAATCCCCTCAAAGCTTTGGCTTTTGATCTTGAATTATCTGGTGTTGGCCTTACAGAAGAAGCTGATGAAATGTGCCTACACTCTTCATGGCACTTAGATAAGCATATAAGAGGAGAGAAGGATGGAGCCACAAAATTTTCACATCCTGAGTATCACCTGGCTTTTGGGGGCCATAAAATGGAGGCTAATGATGGAATGTATGGAGGGTCGTTAATTATGCCAACACCGCGCTTAGCATACCCTCCCATGGATGCCGCGTTGGGCATTAACTTTATCCTTCAAAATTACTTTCATAAAGATACCATAGCTAGCGTACTTTTGGATCCCATATACCAACGCATTATCGTAGAGTCACAGGAAAGGTTATTTATTCCTTATGCGAAGTCATTTTATTCCAACTGGTTTAACACAGGTCTAAAGTTTGAGAAGTTTTTCCAGCCCGGTGAGATATTTCCATTACTAATTAACTGAGTTCAGTTATGGCCTATAAAATTAGTAGATGTTAATTTTTGTCAAATTTAACTAATTTATCGATTGGGACTTCTAGTGCTATGGAAAGCTCCAAAAGAGTTGACAGCATAAAATCTTCACTTGCATTTTCAATCCGGCTGATCTTAGCTCTTTCCACATCACACCTGTTCGCAAGGTCCTGTTGCGAAAGCCCTTTCTCAAGCCTGATTCTTCGCAAGTTATTGCCGATTAACTGATAATGTTCTTTATGCTTTTCCTTCATCAATTGGAAAAGTCAAAGTGCATCCTTCAATCAAAAAGAATTGTGTCAGTATTCACACAAACTCCTATTTGTTTTCATTTACAACTGTGTTAGTTCTGACACGAATTTGGTCCCACAACTTTCACAATTTTAATGTGACGATTTGAACGGGCTCATCTTCCGATTTTAATTGGCCTACATCTACGGTTCTACTTATTGGCGATTCTTTACCTATGAAAAAAGCTAACTATCATGATAGAAATATCATCATTGATATACTATATCGTTCCTTTCTGGATAATCAAAGTGTTAACTATATCTGCCGGCAAGACGAAAAGAAAGTTGAACGGGTCAAGGCTTTGATGGACTATTCTTTTGAAATCTGCTATAAGTACGGTGAAGTGTTTTTATCGGATGATCTTGATGCTTGTGCTTTGGTTTTATATCCGGATCAAAAGCCTACTTCGTTCAAAACGATTTTACTTGACTTGAAACTCATTCTGAATTGTATAGGAGTCAAAAACATTAAAAAGGCTTTAAATCGGGAATCAAAGATTAAAACGGTGCAGCCCAAAGATCCAATGTATTACTTATGGTTTATCGGAGTTGAGCCGGAAAAGCAGGGATCAGGAATTGGAACAAAGTTCTTTACTGAAATACTGGAGCATAGCAAAAAACGAAACAGGCCGATCTATTTAGAGACTTCGACTTTAAGAAATATATCATGGTATAAGCAATTTGGCTTCGAAATCTACTCGGAGCTTGATTTTGGATATAAATTATTCTTTTTAAGAAGGCTAATTAATTAAAAAGGAGATGCTCATACTCGGTTCCCAAATGCACGTTGTTACGTT
The DNA here is from genome assembly GCA_036399495.1 of Pedobacter sp. Lineage (GTDB taxonomy): Bacteria > Bacteroidota > Bacteroidia > Sphingobacteriales > Sphingobacteriaceae > Paradesertivirga. Next base: position 28,768 of record DASWMZ010000206.1, on the reverse strand, counting down.
CATCTTTACTGTCCTTGAGATTTTATTGTTCTTCTACCAGTTTATCTATTATTTATCAAGGCCTCAAGATAAAGGCAGACTTTGGTATCTGATACTTTTATTCCTGCTAATAATTTATAACATCACAGGTGGCTTATTCCCGGATCACAATATTAACATTCCAGTGGTAACACAAAATATTATTGCATACGGGAGCGGGTTTTTAATGGCATCTTACTTTCCGTACTATTTTTATATAGGATTTGATTTACAGCGGCTTCGTTTCCATGCTCTCTATGGTGTACCAATCTTTCTCCTCTTACCTTATGTGATATTTTTTGTGATCGTTTACTCGATTTATAAGAATCTTGATTTTGCCGTTGAGTATGGAATCATCATTCCTTTCTTCTACGCCCTGGTACTTCTTTGGGCTATTACCAGGGCGTTAAGGATAAAATACCGGGAAAGGCAAAAGGAACAATTTTCAATGGAAATGGTTGCCGTTTACTTTGCCGTTGTTCCTTGGGCAAGCATGCCGGTACTTGCTTATTTTCGGGCAAGCCAATTGGTAGAAGTGCTGTTTACAAATGGAGGATTCATCATTATTACCATTCTATTTATTACAAAATCTATAGATAAGGCAAAAGCTGAGTATAATCAATTAATTGCTCTAACGATTAATAATGTCCGGCCTGTTTCATTTCTTGAAAATTGTTTAAAGTATGATTTAACAAACCGGGAAATTGAGATTGTTCAACTGATGCGCCAAGGGCACAAGTATCAAAAAATTGCTGACAGGCTTTTTATATCAGAGAGTACTGTGAAGAAGCATGTCCAGCATATATTTGGAAAAGTCGGCGTATCGAATAAAGTGGAACTCATCCACGCGCTTGAACAATAAGGAAACCTTCTTAAACCTAAATATTAAAAATACGCCTTTTAGAGTACATGAATAATACTATTGGAGTATTGTTATAAATCTCTTATTGATAGAATTTTGTGAGTGATAATACTGATTCTGTTAATTGACGCCTATGAAATAACATCTACCATTGCCCTGCTTTTATGTAATTAGTTGTTGCCAGTGAACGGGCGAAAGCAGGATTCATCTAACCTGTTTTAAATATGTTAAATCTACCTTTTGACGAGCTGTACATTCAGCTTACTGAAGAACTTGAGTCTATTGAGCAAAATGAAGTTGAACCAATCACTCGAATGGTGAACACGGTCACGACGGTCCGATCTGCTCTTAACGAGCTTAAATTATTTGTAATCAAGCACCCTTTCTCAAGTATCAACGATGAGATAAATTTCTTTAAGAACGTTAAGCCTAAATTTTATTCAAAACTCATTTATTACGTCGAAATCTACAAGATTAGCAGTGCTAAGCCTCTTGGGACAACAGATGCATTGAAGGAGTACTATGAGAAGGAGTTGACCTTTATTGATCGATTCTTTCGTCAAAACCAATTTATGTACGAATACTACCGTCACAACATGGTAGAGTTAGATTCACTTTATTTTGTTAGAGGAGTAGAGATTAATGCAGTTCTACTTCCCGAAATTCCTGAATTAGAACCTGAGTTTTCTACACGGTCAGACTATTTATTCTCAAAATTCATCGCCTATGAATTATTACACAGCTTTCTTCTAAACGAGTTGAGCAGACTGAACTCTTCTCCGATCCTTATTGAACAGGATAAAAAAGATATGCCTGAACTCAAATGGACGGGAGATAAAGTGAACCTGGTAGAAATCATTTATGGTATTTATTTCACAGGCCAGCTAAATCATGGGAATGCTGAATTGTCAGGCATTATCAAATTCATGGAGAGATCTTTAAATATTGATTTATCCCGGTCTTATCGCGACTTCATTGATATCCGAAATCGGAAGCGTTTTAGTCCAACCCGGTATATCGACCAGATGAGAGAATCAATTCATAAGCGAGTGGATGAAGATTTGGTGTTAAAAAAGCCTCGCAAAGCTGATTTTTAAATGTGATTGAAAAAAATCGTTCGCAAGTTGCGAGGTCCTTGCGAATCAAAAGATTGCAACCTGCCAACCTTTGCTTTATCAATCCCTGCACAATGTAGTGCCGGGAAAAAGCAATGTATTATGTTACATCAATTCACATGGCAACACTTTTTAATTGCCGCACTCATTTTTTTATTAATCTGGTATCTAGCAGTTTTTATTTATTGCCATCGAAAAAGTTCGGGTAGCTTTTTCGCCTCCTTAAAACAGCGGCAACCTCAAAGATTAACGCGGGAATGGGAAGCAGACTTTGAGGATGACTCTGAAACCGACGACGACTTGATCGGAAGGCCGGTGCTGCCGGAAGGAGTAGGTGAGGTCAGTATGCATATGCTGGGCTTTGCCTCTAAAGTAGCTGAAAATCGCGCATCGGAAGATGATCGATTTATCCAGTTAGGAGTGCTGCCAGACGTACTGGAAGAGCTAAAAAGAATCTTCAATATCATTGAAAGAGAAAATGGAACTAAGGAGCATTTCAACTCCCTGTTTGCTCTTATCCTGTCGAAACATCCCGGGCTAGCTAACATGGCAAATTCAAAACCGCTTAATCAGTATCTCACTGAAAACCTCCCATTCGAGCTCTCGGACGAGGACCTTAACAAACTTTGGGCTTAATCAATCACAACTAAACAAATGAAAAATCAACATATAAATTCTAAACAAAAAGCTTTAGCCAAGACCCTTTTATTCGCCTTTATACTTTGCGTCTATAACCTCCTTTCCAGCATTTCTCTTTTTGCTCAGGATGGCAATGCAGGCATACAGGAAGCCACCGACAAGGTGAAGGGTTATTTTAATACTGGCTGCGATCTGATGTACGCCATAGGAGCAGTAGTCGGAATAATCGGTGCCATCAAGGTATTTAACAAGTGGAACGCGGGAGAACCTGATACCAACAAGGTTGCCGCAGCATGGTTTGGCTCATGTATTTTCCTGGTAGTGGTCGCTACTGTTTTAAAATCATTTTTCGGCATTTAATGATCTATTACGAACGGAGGATTAAGTATGAGTTCAGTTTATCACATCAATAAAGGCATCAACAAACCCATTGAATTTAAAGGTTTGCGTGCCCAGTATATCGCTTATCTGGCAATCGGTTTGGTTGGCTTGTTAATCAGCTTTGCTGTATTGTATATCGCGGGTTTGAATCTGTTCATCGTGTTACCGGTCATATTCGGACTTGGAGCAGCCTTATTTTTTACTGTATTTCATTTGAGCCACAAATTCGGAGAACATGGATTGATGAAATACCTGGCCAAGCGGAATCTTCCAAAGTATCTAAAAATTAATTCAAGAAGAATATTCATCCGTCTAAAGAGGGAGGCAAATGATACCTATTGAAAATATAATGCCTTTACATAAGGTGCAGCATGATGCGATCCTTTCATCAAACGGCGATATCACCATTGCTTTTGAAGCAAGTCTTCCTGATATTTTTACACTATCAGACCGGGATTATGAAGCCTATCATCAGGCTTTTGTGAAGGCGATCAAGGTGCTGCCTAAATTCAGCATCTTTCATAAACAGGACTGGTTTACGGAAGCTGTGTTTCGTGCGGATTTTGACAAAGCTGGCAAGAGTTTTTTATCCCGCAGCAGCGAAAAGTTCTATAATGAGCGGCCTTATCTTGACCACAAGTGCTACATCTTTTTAACCAAAAAGCCAGAGGGCAGAAGGCTTTCCAGTTCCGTTTATTCCAATATTCTTCGAAAGTCTATTGTTCCAGAGCATACCATAAATCCAATACTTTTCAAGGAATTCCGGGATAGTGCAGGCCAACTTGAACGTATCCTTAAAGACAGTGGCTTTGTCACGATGCGAAGGATGAACAATGATGAACTTGCCGGGACTGCTAATAAGCCCGGCATCATCGAACGATATTGTTTCCTTTCGAAGCCTAAGCAACACTCCATCATTCGGGACATTCATTTAAGGGATAATATCAGGGTTGGAGATAACCACTGTGAATTATACACCTTATCGGACGCACAGGATTTGCCTTCTCTCTGCGGAAGCCGAATCAACTATGATCGGTATAGTACAGACCGGACAAAATTCAGTATCGGTTTTGCTTCGCCCTTAGGCCAGCTATTGAATTGCAACCACATCTACAATCAGTACATTTTCATGGAGGATTCAGCTAAAACAATTAAGCGACTAGAAGCTAAGAAGCTTCGTTTGCAGTCCTTATCAGCTTACTCCAGAGAGAACGGTATTGGCCGGGATGCATGCGATGATTTTTTGAATGAAGCTATCGGGCAGCAACGACTTCCGGTAAAAGCACATTTCAATGTGCTGGTCTGGTCAAATGATGAAGCCAAAATAAAAAATCTCCGGAATCTGGTAGCCTCAGCCATGGCGCACTTAAATGCAACTGCCAAGCAGGAAACAGATGGCGCGCCCCAAGTATGGTGGGCAGGCTTACCAGGAAACGAGGCGGACTTCCCGATGAATGATACCTTCGATACGTTTATCGAGCAAACGACCTGCTTTTTCAACCTTGAAACAAACTATCGCGACAGCATCAGTCCTTTCGGCCTGCGCCTGGGTGATCGTCTTTCGGGCAAACCGGTGCATGTTGATATTTCAGATGAGCCGATACTCAACGGCTATACCACGAACCGAAACAAGTTCATTTTAGGGCCAAGCGGATCGGGGAAATCATTTTTTACCAACCACATGGTTCGCTCTTATTATGAGCAGGGAACGCATATCGTTTTAGTAGATGTAGGTCACAGCTATAAAGGTCTGTGTGAACTGGTCGGCGGTTATTATTTCACTTATTCCGAAAGCGATCCGATTAAATTCAATCCTTTTTACCTCACGGATGGAGATGTTTTGGATACCGAAAAGAAGGAAAACATCAAAACGTTACTCTTGGCCCTCTGGAAAAAAGATGATGAGACATTCAGGCGTTCAGAGTATGTCGCTTTGTCGAATGCCTTAACGGGTTACTTTGAGCATTTAGAAAAGTGTCCACACATATTTCCCTGCTTTAATAGCTTCTACGAATACCTCAGTACCGAGTACCTCCAGACACTCAAAAATGATAGGGTAAAGGAAAAGGACTTTGATATCGACAACTTCTTGTATGTGCTCAATCCATATTATAAAGGAGGAGAGTTTGATTACCTGCTAAATGCAACTGAACACCTGGACCTGCTTAATGAGCAACTTGTTGTCTTCGAGATTGATTCTATCAAAGACCACCCCATCCTTTTTCCGGCGGTGACCCTAATTATCATGGAAGTCTTTATTTCCAAGATGCGAAAGCTCAAGGGAATCCGAAAGATGATACTGATTGAAGAATGCTGGAAAGCAATTGCAAAAGAAGGTATGGCCGAATACATCAAATACCTTTTCAAGACTGTTCGGAAATTTTACGGAGAAGCGGTAGTAGTGACCCAGGAGGTGGAAGATATCATTAGCTCCCCTATAGTAAAACAGGCGATCATCAATAACAGCGATTGCAAGATCCTGCTTGATCAGTCGAAATATCAAAACAAGTTTGATTTGATACAAGAACTCTTAGGTCTGACGGAGCTGGAAAAATCCCAAATCCTTTCGATGAATAAGGCCAATGATCCGACAAGGAAATACAAGGAAGTATTCATCTCATTGGGTGGACAGTATAGCAAGGTGTACCGAACAGAGGTTTCACTCGAAGAATACCTGGCTTATACGACGGAGGAGAATGAAAAGATAAGAGTTCAGCAGTACGCTTTGCAATACGGAAGTATTCAAAAAGGCATCGCTATGCTGGCCCGGGACATTAGAAACAAATCCATAACATCATGAAAACAAACATCATCTTAGTTGCAATAGCAGCTGTTCTATTGGCTGCATGCACTGACCAGACGAGATCTTTCCTGCAAGGCACGTATGTAAATCATTCTGAAGGTGAATACAGCGTTTCCGATGACACCCTTGTTATTGAGGCATCCGAAAGCAATAATTACCGGATTACGCGGAAGACAGGCTTCAATCAAATCAGGAATAAAAAGCAAGGAAGACGTGAATACGAAACAGAAGACTGGACTGCCATCTATGATGATGGAACCAAAACGCTTACTGAAACAAGTAGAGGCAAACTTCTGACTTTTTACCCTGAATCAGGTAGGCTTATCGTCGGAAAGAAAGAGTACCGTAAAATCGATTAGTTAATATGAAAAAAAAGAAACCAACCGGATTAAAATATTACACCGGTATAATCAAAAAAAATATGAAGAAGTACATGGTCATGTTGCCTTTGAGTTCCATGACACTCTTTGTGGCATTGCCCGCAGGAGCCCAGGCGCAGGTAGCTGTGCTGGAGGTTATCAAAGCAGGAGTTGAAAAAGTTATTAAAGCTGCTGACTTAAAGGTACAGCGATTGCAGAATGAGACCATCTGGCTTCAGAACGGGCAAAAAACGCTGGAAAATCAGCTCTCAAAACTTAAGCTTGCCGAAATCGCTGAATGGTCTGAAAGACAAAAAGAACTTTATAGCAAATATTACAATGAATTGTGGCAGGTAAAATCGGTTATCACGTTTTCCAAACGATTAAAGGAGTTGACTAAAAAGCAGATAGCCATTGTAGATGATTACCGCTGGGCTTGGGCATTGTTTAACAAAGACAAGCACTTTACTCCAGAAGAACTGAGCTATATGGAAACGGTCTATTCTGGGATACTACAATCCAGCATCAAAAACCTCGATCAGATTCTATTAGTGGTTAACAGCTTTGAAACCCAAATGCCGGATGCTGAACGATTAGAAATAATCAATTCTGCAGCCGACCAAATGGATATGACCTACAGGGACCTGAAGCGATTCAATATTCAAAACAGTATGCTTAGTATTCAAAGAGCAAAATCAGTAAATGAGGTAGTCACTCTAAAGGAACTTTATGGCATCGACAAATAAGTGGCTGTTTAGCATGTTTATTCTATGGCTGTTTAATTTTAATGTTAAGGCGCAAACAGCAGACGAAATCTTTAACCAAAAGAAAACCCAGCTCAGGTATTTGGCAGAGCAGATTGTGTCTCTCAGAGTATATGCAGGGTATGTGCATGATGGGTATGAAATTGTCAGCGACGGTGTTCAAAATGTAAAGAGCTTGAAAAATGGTGAATTTAACCTTCACGACACTTACTTTAAATCTTTAAAAGTTATAAATCCATCAATCAGAAGTAGTAGGAAAATCGCCGAAATCATCTCGCTTCAATCGAACATCCTAAAGAGCTTAAATAAGATGGAAAGACTTCAGTACTTGCCTGCTTATCAGAGAGAATATATTGTTAACGTAAAAACCCAGGTGCTTGTAGAGTGCCAAAAAGATCTGGAAGAGTTGTCCCTTGTTATCACCTCCAATCAGTTAGAGATGAAGGATGAAGAACGCATACAGCGGATTGATAAGATTCAAGCTGCAATGTCGGATAAAATGAACTTCACCCTGTCATTCTGCAATGAGCTAAGCATCCTGGTTCATCAAAAAAGAAGCGAAGAACGGTCTATTACTCACACGCGTAAATTATATGAAGATCACTAAAACGACATTGAATTTAATCACATTCCAATTCAGAATAGGGCTGATAATTATCATCTTATCTATGCTTTGCTTGAATCGTTCCATGGCGCAGTCTCATGAAGTTCAGCAGTTACTGTTAAACGTGGAAAAGCTTAGCCAGCTTAAAAATATCCTTTCTGATATGAGAAAGGGCTATCAAATTTTGAGCTCCGGTTATGGCGCTGTCAAAGATATCACCCAAGGTAATTTTTCATTGCACGAAGGTTTCCTGGATGGGCTTATGCTGGTTAACCCTAAAATTAAAAAGTATCACCGGGTTAAGGATATCCTTAACCAGCAGAAAGCAATCTTAACAGAATATAAATCGGCATTTAAACGATTCAAAGCCTCCGGAAATTTCAGTAATTCAGAGATTGATTATCTCAATAATGTTTATGCGCAACTGGCCAATCAAAGCCTGGATAATCTGGAGGATCTGGCAAATATTATTACTTCTTCTAAACTTCGGATGAGTGATGATGAACGGCTACAGGCTATTGACCGGATCTTTAAGGATACCCAGGACAAGTTACAGTTTCTCACAAGTTTCAACAGGCAAGCCAGTATCCTGAATTTACAGCGAACAAAAGAGAAGTCAGATCTAGCCGCTACGCAGAAGCTTTACTAGTCAATTAAAACAGCAATTATGAAACAGTTTATAAACATCCTTTTCAGGATGATGGGATGCCTATGTGTTCTGTGTTTACTTCCGGCTCTTTGTCAGGCGCAAAACTTATCAGGAGATATAAGCAGTATGCAATCGGAACTTGACAAGGTATATAACCAAATGCTGCCGATGTGTTCGAACCTCATCAGTGTGGCAAGGGGAATAGCGGGCTTTGCGGCATTATGGTATATCGCTTCACGTGCCTGGCGGCAAATAGCAGCAGCCGAGCCAATCGATTTCTATCCTTTATTGAGACCCTTTGCCTTGGGCATGGCCATAATGCTGTTCCCGGCGGTAATTGCTTTGATAAATGGCGTATTGCAGCCGACTGTGTCTGCAACCAAGATGATGGTAAACGATTCGAATAAAGCAATTGCAGCTCTACTAAAGAAAAAGGAAGAAGCTATTAAGAATTCGGATACCTGGCAAATGTATGTCGGAGAGACCGGAACTGGTGATGCAGATAAATGGTACAAGTATACCCACCCCAAGGATCCCAACCGCGAAGACGAAAGTATGTTTGAGGGCATAAGTAATGATATCAAGTTCTTTATGGACAAGCAGAGCTACAACTTCCGGAACTCGATAAAGCAATGGCTTAGCCAGGTACTGGAAGTTATGTTTGCGGCATCATCATTATGTATCAATACCCTCAGAACTTTTTTCCTGATTGTGCTTGCGATCCTGGGGCCGCTCGTATTTGGCTTTGCCGTGTTTGATGGGTTTCAGCATACGCTGACTGTATGGCTGGCCCGGTACATCAATATCTTTTTGTGGCTGCCGATTGCCAATATTTTCGGCAGCATCATCGGCAAGATTCAGGAGAATATGCTGCGTTTGGATATCTCACAGATCAATCATCAGGGCGATACTTTTTTTAGCAGTACAGATACCGCATACCTCATCTTTTTAATAATCGGTATCGTAGGGTACTTCTCCGTTCCTAATGTCGCCAGCTTTGTAGTAAATGCCGGTGGAGGCAATACCATCCTGCAACGGGTGAATACGCTGGTGAGTAATACGAGTTCTACGGTGCAGAGCGGAACAATGGCTGGGGCAGGTATGGCAACAGATGCTTTAGGGGATGGAGCAAGAAGGGTACTATCAAGTTTCTCAGGTGCAGGCAGCAATGATTACTTCCCGGATAACCATAAATCAGGCGGAAATTATCAAAAAGAACGCTTATCAGGAAAATCCTGATGATTAACTAAACCTAATTGTCTATTATGTTCACCCAATTCAAAAATATCGATTCTGCTTTTAAGCATATCAAAGTGTTCAGTATCATTTTGATACTCGCCAATGTAATGACGATGTGCTTTTGCATCTATAAGAATTACCAGATCGCGAGTGAAGCTCAAAATAGAGTTCACATTTTATACAATGGCAAGATGCTGGAAGCAATTGCATCCGACCGTAAAACCAATTTACCGGTAGAGCTTCGCGATCATATTAAAACTTTTCACCAGTATTTCTTTGACCTGGCACCTGATGATAAAGCAATAGAAGCCAATATCTCCAAAGCCCTGTATCTGGCAGATGAATCAGCCAAAAAGCAATATGATAATCTGCGTGAAGCCGGGTACTATAACAATCTCATATCAGCGAATATCAGCCAGGAAATTGAGGTGGATAGTATTATTCTGAATGTAAACGAATATCCTTACGAGTTCACTTGCTATGCCACAGAAAGACTGGTTAGGGCAAGCAGCACGATAAAAAGAAAACTGGTTTCGCAGGGATATGTCAGAGACATCAAAACGCAAACCGACAACAATCCTCACGGCTTCCTGATACAAAGCTGGAAGATATTGGATAACCGGGACGAGAGCTCTAATAACCAGCCATGAAGATGAGAAATTTGATCCAAACTGAAGAACTGGCTGGCAGGATTGCTAGAACCACCATTGGGGCTCAGACTTCCTTGGCAAACTTTCTAAACGCTAAAATAAATGGCCTTTCAAAAAAACGAAAGATCATACTCTTATTAGCCTTCACAATCGTGTTCGCCGCAATGAATATCTGCCTGCTGATCTAATCAAATATTTATTAATTAAGCCATTATGGAAACAAAAGAAAAAAACAAACTAAAGCTTTTATGGGCCTTGCCGCTCCTGATTCTGCCCTTTCTGGCTCTCGCATTTTATGCGCTAGGAGGTGGAAGGAAAGGAGCAAACTCCGGGCAAAATGAGCAACATGAAGGTATCAACACCAACCTGCCGGATGCCAAATTTAAAAAGGCTGACCCAAAGGACAAGTTAAGCTTCTATGAAGTTTCTGAGCGTGATTCAGTCAAACTGAAAAGCCAGGGTGAAAGCTCCTTTTCACAACAAGAACATTCATTACAGGCAGGTTCTTACTATCCATCAGCTAAGTCTGATGCCGATGAAAGTGAGCGGCAAATTAATGCGAAACTGGAACAAATAAACCGGGAAATAAATCGTCCGGTAAGTAAGCAGCCCGCCATTTCAAACAATACATCGCATCTCTCAAAAACAAGTATGAACGGGGGTGTCGACAGGCTTGAAAAACTTATGCGAAGTATGCAGAATCAGCAATCAGAAGACCCGGAACTGCAACAACTCAGTGGAATGCTGGATAAAATTATTGCTATCCAGAATCCGGAGATTGCAAACGAAAAACTAAAGGACAAAGCGCGATCTGTAACTGAAAGTCCATTCATAGCTATCCCCGTAATGATCGATGGCGATCAAAAAGTAGGGCAGGGTGGAGTCGTAAAATTAAAGTTGCTTGATACCATCCTGATAAGGGACATGAAAATCCCTAAAAACCAATCGCTCTTCGGAGCATGTAATATTGTTAATCAACGCTTACTGCTTACAATTAAGAACATACGAATTGGAAATTCAATCGTTCCCGTTGACCTCACGGTATTTTCTCTTGATGGGATGCTGGGTATTAATGCACCAGAAGCAGAACTTAATGAAGCAGCTGAAAATGGGGTAAATGCAGCTTTACAGAACATGGAATTCATAACCATGGATCCCTCAATGGGCGGGCAGGCGGCTAACGCCGGAATCAACGCAGCAAAGGGTTTGCTGAATAAAAAGGTTAAACGAACTAAGGTGAAGTTAAAAGGGGGAGAGCCACTTTTGTTGCGGAACAACCAGCCCTCAAAATCTAATTAAGTATTAAGATAATCGATATATTATGAATCTGAACAACTTAGAAAATCTGAAAGCAGAGCTCAAAGAGCTAGGCTTTGACAGAAAACTGGCAGATGAAATGGAGAAAAACATGCAGAAGAATCTGCCGGAATTTAAACTTCAGCACCAGCTTCCAGCGGATAAAGGCCAGGTCGATTTTACATTGTACTTTAAACAGTCAGCACAATCCGATTTCTTCTATTTCAACAAGTACGATGTCTCCGTGAATAATGCGAAACCTCTTGCAGAAGGGCATAAGTATTTTGTGATATCTGATGGAGAACAGGGTAAACCGCTGTTCCGAAAATTTGATAATCCGAACGAAGCAATTACCTTTTTTAAAAGCCAGAATGGAAATACAGAATTGGCATCGGGAAAAGATGTGGCTCATAAAACGACATTGGCCACGATGCAAAATGATAAAGTGAACTATGTGTCTAAGGACTTTCAAAAGACCCTTTACACACCAGCTGTCGCCCAAATAATGTATGTGGAGAAAGGGCAGGGCTTCACCGCCGAACAAGCAGTTAATCTTATTCAGGGACGTTCAGTATATAGGGATAACCTGCTAAACCTTGGAGGACAAGCCTATAAAGCCTGGATTAAATTAGATTTTGATAATCCGAAGGACCGCTTCGGCAATTTCAAAACCAAACAGTTTCATGATCCTTCCTATGGCTTTGACTTGCAAAAGACCCTGGATAAATACAATATCAAAGAACTGGAGGATCCTGCTAAGAGACAAAAATTGGAAGAATCCCTGAAAAATGGTAACCGTCCGTTAATTACAACGATGAAAGATGGGCAGGTCGTGAAATTGCATATTGAAGCCGTTCCGCGATATAGTCAGGTAAATATGTTTGCTGAGAATGGTAAGCCTGAAAAGAGAGAACAATTCCTAAAAGAACCGAAATTAGAGAAGTCGCCTGTTCAAACCAAAAGTAAAAGCAAAGATAAGGAGTTGTCTGAAAGTCAGGGGATGGGTATTTAATCATTAGGCGTTCGGGCAGGCTTTCCGTTACAATCTTACCGCCTTTTGAGGCTCTAAGGATTTTCACTGCAATCCTTACCGCGAACACTAGAATTGTCTTAGGTTCAGATTCTGCGAACGTTTTTAAAATCTTTTGTAAGTACAGATCAAATATTCTCCAGACTTTTTTTGGTAGGCAATTTCTGAACAATCCCTTTGACATCAAGACCAGGCCCTGCGGGTTTGAGAAAAAAAATCTTCCTCTTGCGCTTCACTGCAGAGAGTATTTTTTATTCTCAAAGTCTTGCCTTACAAAGGAATTGTGTTCAGGTGAGGTTGCTTACCAAAAAATCCGGTGATGGTGCAGACTGGCTATTCGAAAAAGAGATCTTGTAAATAAGTAGAAAGACATCAAACGGCTTAATAACGAGTTGTATATCTCATGCAGGTTTTGCATCTTGCTCATCTAACTTAAAATGAATCAATAATTTTAACAAACTAAAAGACCTGATCGCATCAATCGAAGGTGATGCAGACAAATTTTACAACAAGGGTATTGGTGCCGCAGGCACCAGAGTTCGTAAGGGTTTACAGGATATCAAAACACTTGCATCTGAAATGAGAAAGGAAGTAACAGACTTAAAGAACAGCGAAGTAATTGTTTGAATACTCTCTAAAATGAAGAGGAGCCCAAGGGCTCCTTTTTTTTGTGATATATCATTCGTAATCGTTAGCACAAAGGTAGGCCTGATTCAGGACACAGGTTCGCTTTGCCAAAGTAGTATTTAAAAAATGGGTATCCGGTTCCCGGAGCCTCCGCATTTTTTAAATCTCCACTTTGCCTTTAGTCCTGCATCCAGCCCATCCGGAGCGCCATAATTAATTCATTCATTTAAATCATCTAATTATGGAAAAGCTTCAAAGCCAGATTTCATTGTTCCAGGTATCAGAAATCAGTATCAGTTACAAACCCACCTTCAAGGCATGCGAAAGACCGCAGGTATCCAGTTCAAGGGACATCTATTCAATTCTATTTAATAACTGGGATCAGAACAAGCTAGAATTACAAGAGCAGTTTAAAATTGTGCTTTTAAACAGAGCCAACAAAGTACTTGGAATATCTGAAATATCAACCGGAGGATTTGCGGGGACTATTGCTGACCCTAAAGTGATCTTTTCAACCGCATTGAAAGCATGCGCAAGTTCAATAATCTTAAGCCACAATCATCCGTCAGGTAACCTGAAGCCAAGTCAGGGTGATTTACAGCTCACTAAGAAGATTAAAAATGGAGGAGAACTGCTCGATATTGCTGTTTTAGATCATCTGATTATTACAGCAGATAGTTATCTTTCGTTCGCGGATGAAGGGCTGTTATAGCCCTTCATCTCCTAAATGTATCACACTTAATCTAGCGGGATAAAGCAAGCACACTGATATTACGTTCTGCAACTCGGGTGTGCTTTACGTTTGCACCTCCTAGCGGAGGAAAGGCCTGTCAGCTAAATCAACCGGATCCAGATGGGAAGCTCAGTTTGGTGTTAGTTAAAGTGAGCCTTAGCAGCTTATCGATAAGCAATTCCTTAGCGGCAATAATGGTGTTTTATATGAAGGGACGTGAGTATTAGGTTTCCGCAGAATATCGGAGAGTTATATCAACATTTTCTGGGCAAGGCAAAAATTTTAAATAAATTTTCCACTGCATTCTCGTTGCAGTTGAGCGCCCTACCTTGGCACTTCCATTCCTAGCAATATATGACTAATTTTTATAATCAGCAGATTCAATCATTATCATATTTTAAAAATCACCAATGAAGCAATTTTTACTATCTGCTAATGAGTGTAAGGATCAAGAACAAAATAAATATTTAAAAATAACAACTCTGCTATAAATTACTTATTCAACAACATAATGATCATTAATTATTTTTCTCTAACTCAGCGATGTAGCCTGTTTCTAATCATTCTATTGATAACTTTTATATCACAAAGTTACGCTCAAATGAATGATAAATCCTCCAATATAGGAGTTTCACCGTCATCAGCATCCATGGTAAAGTCTATTAGTACAGAGGTAAATCAATATACAGGAGTGCCTAATATTGGTGCCGATCTTACTATTTTAAAGGCCCGAGGGTTTTCCATTCCAATTAGTTTAAGTTATAACGCAACAGGAATAAAGGTTCAGGATGTTTCCAGTACCGTAGGTTTAAATTGGACAATTTCTACGAATAGTTTGATAACAAGGATTGTTAGAGGATTACCAGATGAAGAACCTGGAAAGGGATATTTTGGCAGTGATATGGGAATAAGAATTAACGGAGTGATGGATACGGCAACTTTAACTGCCATAAACAAAAACCTGTTAGATGCCGAGCCAGATTTGTTTTATTACAGCATTAGCGGTAGTTCTGGAAAATTTGTTTTCGACAAGGATAAAAAGCCGCTTATGTTGCAGGATAATGGATTAAGGATATTGAATAGCCCTTTTAAGAAAGAGTTAGGAATTGATGGTTGGATATTGGCCGATCTTTTTGGCAATCAATTTCATTTAGGTATTGATGCTACCTCCATAGAGTCAACTGTAACTACCATTTTGGGGCAAACCCCAGCAGAGCATAGAGTACAGCCATATACATCTAGTTGGTATCTGAAGATAATTATTACTTCAAATAATCTTGAAACTATTAATTATCATTATGAAGCAGGAAGCGAAATAAAAACAGTTACTTATAACAAATCACTGCTCTATGGTGAAGAAAGTACCAGCAAATTCTCACCGGGACAGTGGCCCTTTAGGAAAGACAGAGTTTATAATTCTACTTGGTTTTATGATAAGAAGATTTGGGATAGCAATATAGAGGATGTAATTTCATCCCCGAAATATTTATCATCTATAACTAGTTCTGATCAGTCTGCTCATTTCTCTTACGATTTAACAAGTCGAATGGATCTTTTAAATGGCAGGGTGTTAAGAAATATTGAAATAAAAAACAATTTAGGAGATATTTTAAAATCCTTCATTTTTAACCAAAGCATGGTAAAGTCAAAAGATTTAGACCGGTTGGATGAGATTGAGGTTAGAAATGAGCTATATAAAAACAACGATTTGCCTTTACAGCAATGTTGTCCATCGATGGAGATCTACGAACAGACACGAAACAAAATAAACTACTTAAGAGCTAATGCTGATATTCTTACTGTAACTGATTATGATAATTACATATCCTCCAACTTTGGCAGTACACCGACGACTCCAAGATCTTTATATGATCAATATAGGATGAAACTGGATAATGTGATATTAAGAGTTGGTAATAGCGCACCTATATTCCTATATAGATTTGAATACAACAAGCAGAATATACCCCCCCGATATTCCAAGAAAATGGATCATTGGGGATACATAAACAATAATGCAATCAAAGAGCATTTTACTTTTGGTCATGAGGAGGAAATTAATGATGATTTTACTATTAATAGAAAATATTTTGACTCTGGGATATTACAAAGGTCAAAAACTCCCAATGAGAAAGCCTCGCAAACTGGTATCTTAAACAAGATTATATACCAAACCGGTGGGTCTAAACAATTTAGTTTTGAACAGAATAATTATTTTAATAATAAAACTAGCATAAATGTTTTAGCAGGAGGGCTAAGAATTGCTAGAATAGTTGATGTGGCTGGATATAATGCGCCTCCTTTGGTTACAAAGTTCGAATACAATGATAGTCAAGGTAATTCTACGGGTAAACTATTAGGGTTGCCTTCGAAATATATAACATCAATCGAACACAATAAACAAATTGGAATGGTGTTTCAGCTTTCCCCGGCTATGTTTGATCCAGTTCAGGTTACTAAATTGACCCCGCCAACAAATACAATAGGTTGTCTGGTTTACCCCCAACCGTTCCGCCAACAGTTAGTGAATTCCCTATCAAGTCAAGTATTTAACGCTGCAATAAGTTCATTTTTATCAGCCGGCAGCATGGAGTTGGATCATACTATCAGCCCTTATTATTTTGTCAATTTTAATTCCTTGAACACAATCAGTGACTTGAATGGCAATACTGTAGGATATAGCCAGGTTACGATCGATAATAATGGAGGCGGAAAAACAGTTAATCGATTTACCGATGAAGTAGATTATCCCGATTTGGAGAATCAGTTTCAGGTGGACTTAAATTTTAAACAGGTAGCCGAAATAGATGCAAATGCATCACCATTTACACCCCGCACTTCTTACGATTTTGCTAGAGGATATCTTCAAGAAAGTTTAGTCTATGATAAAAACGCTACTTTATTAAAAAAGATAACTAATGAATATAAATTTGATTCGAAAGTAGATAGTGTAAGGGGGTTTAGATGTGCGATAGGTCTTGTAGTTTTGAATGTTAGTTATACATTTCAACGCAATGCTAGTACTTATTTTAATGTTGGTTATTACAGTCATATCTCTAAAAAATTATTGCTAGCTAGTACTAAAGAAGAAAGTTTTGAACCGGGTCAGGTTACTCCAATCACTCGTACTATTAACTATACGTATCATAGTATTTATCCTACTCTATTAAAAGCACAAAGCACTTTACAAAGTGACAATACAAGCTTAATCACCGAGTATAAGTATGTGGTCGACAAAGATGAAGTTAGCTACAATAACATATCTGAAGCCAACGCAGCCAGTTTCCTGGCTACCAAAGAGAGGTACGCATTGCAACTTTCGCAGACTGTAAAGAAAGACGCGGTAATCATAAATTCAAGTAAGGTTGGCTACAAAAGTTTTCTTGTGAATGGGAAAAACTTATACCTTCCTGAAACAATTTACGAAGGTAAAAGCGGCAATCTTGAAGCTCAAATACAATTAAATTATGATGAGTTTGGTAATATAATAGAGCAAACAAAAAGTGGAGGGATTAAACAGAGCACTAAGTGGGGATATAATCATCTCTATCCTGTTGCTCAAGTTAGGAATGCCGCATCAAATGAGTTTTTTACAGAAGATTTCGAGGTATTAGATAACCCTAATATTTTGTCGGGAAATGCACACTCAGGCCGAAAATACCTGAACGGTGATTATACGGTCAACTTTAACGCCGCTAATATCCGAAAATATAATTTGTCCTATTGGTTTTATTCAAATGGAACCTGGCACTTTTCAGGCAATATTCCTTACAGCGGTACTTCTGCATTGCTTTCCCTTGGAGATGCTATTGATGATGTACGAGTTCTTCCGGAAGATGCCTTAATGACAAATTATGCCTATAACTCTGCCTTTGGTCTTCTATCTGAAACAGATGCAAAGTCCTCGGTAACTTCATATTCTTATGATGATTTTAATAGATTGAAGGCAATTAAGGATAATAAAGGAAATATTGTTAAATACTTCACTTACAATGATGTATCTACTCCCGTCCAATCAACTCAGGAGAAGGTTTTTGCAAGAGTTGAAATACTCCTACCTCCTGTTCAGTCGCAAACTCCTTATCCTGAAAACCGTATTTCTGTCAATGCAGATACATACATCAGATTTTACTCTGATGCGGCCTGTACAAAGCCGGTGGTTATCTTCACTAATTTCATGGTAGGCCTTAAAACGATCAAAAACAATGCTGCATCAGAAGAATTTTACACTTCGCCGTTTTTCTCATCTGAAATAAACCTGGGTAAAAAGCTGATTTATGAAGAGTATAATTCTGACACTAACACCAGGGTACCTGTTAACTATAAATATTCAGTAATTGGAACGGTCACAAATTACACCCCGGTTGGTACCATTCCTCAGACGTTCAATTAATATGTCTCAATCTGTGAGCTTATTATTCCAAAATGTTTAGGAAGGCTTATGTCGGTTTATAGCCTTTATGATTGAGTACTAGTGGATAGCATATACTCTTTTAGCCATCTAATTCTATATTTCTGAATAGCTGAATAAACCGGGGTACTCTATTCTTTTGAATTGCAATTTGATTGTTTACATTTCACTCCAAGAATTGTATTGGCGTGAAATATTGAGATATTCCAGTTAGAGTAATTTTACATAAGTACTCGTGTTTTACATTTACGCAACTTATTTGTAACTTTTGTTTCAACTAAGGGTATAATCGCGCCGATCCTGTATTATAACAGTTAAATTAAATCCTTGTATCTAAGGTATTCGAAGCCTAATGAAACTAGCAAAGATTAATTGTAAATAACAGCTCAAATTGGTTATATCATTTATGACAAGTTACTATAGAGTACCGATAAGCGTTTTAAGTTTAATCTCGTTATTGTTTGTTGGTTGCAGTGAGTTTATTGAAGAAAATCTTAAAGATAAAAAAGTCATCCTTAATTCTCCGGCGGCCGATCACGAAACTAATAAGTATAGTCAATCATTTTGGTGGGAGCCGGTTGGAAATACGCAGTTCTACCGATTGCAAGTAGTAGGTCCAACTTTCGATAGTATAGCAGAGACCATTTTAGATACATTAGTAAAAAGTAACAGGTTTTTAACTACACTTGATCCAGGGCAATACGAATGGCGGGTTCGTGTGGAAAATTCTGGCAGTTATGGCTTGTATAGTACAAGAAGGCTAGTTATTCATGAATCCTCCATTACGACTCAACGCGTTCAATTAAAATTGCCTGCTATGCACTTAATTACAAATCAAAAAAGCATTACCTACAGCTGGTATGGTCTCTTTGGTGCTGAAGAATATCACCTTCAGATAGATACCAATGATTTTTCGAATGTAAAGTCTTTAGTCTTCGATGCAATTACACCAGATATTGAGTTTACGGTTCCATTAACAAAGGATAAGCAATATAAGTGGCGCGTGAGGGCAGAATTGGCCGATACTATTTATTCAAAATGGTCTAATATCCACACCTTTTCCTTAGATACTACCCCTCCTGATAAAGTAGAACTCAGCAGTCCAACAGATGGCCAAACTGTAAGTAAACCTGTTTCATTAGCCTGGATGGCACAGGTAGGGGCAACAAAATATCAGCTCGTCATCTATAAAAGTGATGGGGTTACGGTTTTCAATTCTACTTTTCCGTTAACCCTAACGAACACAAGTTTCAGCTTTACTGAAGGAAGTTTCAATGACAAGTTATATTGGAAAGTTAGAGCAATAGATGCTGCCGGTAACTTCAGTATCTATAGTGATGTGAGAGATTTCACAGTTCAATAGAATGAAGAATAGAGCTGTTACGTATCTTCTTATTGTCTCGGTAGCAGCCGTATGGGGAGTTATATTTTATCAGATTTTCAAAGTTTCCGGGGATAAAGAAAGCCTCCAGGGACCTGCTATCCGCCACTCTGCCGATAATAAATCACTAGATAACTATGAGTGGAAAGATACTCTCAAATTAGCTTTAAACTACAGAGACCCGTTTCTGAGTAGTTCTAACAATGCTGTCGCACTTCCAACTTTATCAGATTTAGACGCCGCGGTTGTGCCAACAACCCCCAAGCTTAGGCCTCTAATTTCGCAGGTTAATTGGGAAGGTATCAAATACACCGGTTTTATTATGAATACTCCTGGTAAGCGACTAGTGGCTATTCTAAACATTTATGGAAAAGAGCAGTTTCTGAGCGAAGGGGAGAGTGCTGCCGGTGTCAGGCTTATTAGTAATATGAGAGATTCTGTCAAGCTAGCGTATCAGAATAATATTAAATACATTCGAATACAATAAATATGCGCAATACCATTGTAACCAGCCTTGTTTTTTTCACGTTCAAATTATCTGCTCAGTCATATTATCATAACCTAGGGAACGACAGGGTTACCTTGAATTCCGTTGACCAATCTGTTACGGTTGATTTATATCCCATCGATAAACAAATTAAACCCAGTCTGACAAAAAAATATTATTGGTATAGTGGGAATCAAATTAATTACACACAGGGCGGATTTAGTGGAAAGCTACTTAACGGAACTTACACTTCTTTTCATTTAAACAAGAATTTAAAGGAACAAGGCGAATTTAAAAAAGGATTGCAAGACGGAGATTGGAAGAGCTGGCATAACAACGGACTTTTAAAAGAGTTAATAAAATGGCGCAATGGTGATAGAATCGGCGCTTTCAAACGATATTCTGAGGATGGAAGTATTCAGCAAAAGGGCAGGTACAAAAACGGAGAGTTGCATGGAAGAATAACTTCTTATATCGCAGTCGATAGTATCCAAATACTTCATTATAAAGAAGGCACCGTGAAACCTTCGCGACAGAAAAAGCATCACTTTAAACTTAACCAGAAGTTATCGGGAAAATTTAAGAATCTCACTAAAAAGCTTAAGAAAAAGAAAGAAAAAAAGGAAGGCTCAGCGGTTCCCAGAAAGGGTCGGAAGAAGTTAAAGGGGAAAAATATACAAGAGAAATCTATTTCTAAAGATCGGGAGAAGTAATGCTTAAAGCATCGGCCTTGTTCATCGTTACTGTTATGGCTCTGGTCATTGGCATAGCATCAACATCACTCATTACAATGGCTTAT
Source organism: Pedobacter sp. (assembly GCA_036399495.1). Lineage (GTDB taxonomy): Bacteria > Bacteroidota > Bacteroidia > Sphingobacteriales > Sphingobacteriaceae > Paradesertivirga. Next base: position 7,921 of record DASWMZ010000206.1, on the reverse strand, counting down.
TTTTACAGGCTAGAATTCCAAAAAGGAATACGTCATAGTGCATTGTTAAACAATCTCGAATCCGGCACAGCCGTATTGCTTTCTAAAGACTTCAATAAATTTGACGCTAATGTAGCTATAGAACTACCGGGTAATAATGCTGTTACAATAATGGTGCGGAAGGAAAGATGGGGTATTTATGATCTGGCTTTCGTACAATCATATATTCAAAAGGACACTATAACCAGAGCTTTTTTAATCGGCAAAAACTTCGATGACTATACTGCGCTCTATCTTAGGGACGAAGACAGACCATTGTCAATTAGTGGCTCTACCCAAATTGTGGGGGATGCTTTTTTACCAGGAGCAGGAATCAGACAATCATATGCAGAAGGTAAAAGTTACTCGGGAGGTAAAATATTAGTGAGGGGTATTATCAAATCGAGTGATATCACTTTGCCCCCTTTAGATGCCGAACGAATCTCTGATATCCAGCAGCGGCTTGGCAATGAAAAAGGAGTTGAATGGTCAGTTAAAGACTCTTTATGGAACTCTTTTTTAAATCCTGTCCAAGTAATTCGTATACCCTCGAATAAGGCTTCAATATCTAAATGCAGTATAACAGGTAAATTTATCTTGATATGTGATACAACCGTAAGTATCTCGCGTACAGCTATAATAGAAAATGCAATAATATTTGCTCCCTCAATTATTATTGAAGATGGGTTTAAAGGGTCTTGCCAGTTTTTTGCAAGTAAAAGCATTACAACTGGAAAAAACGTAGTTTTAAGTTACCCGTCTTGCATGGGAATCGTAAATTCATCCCAATCCGAATCGCAGCCTGAAATTATTCTCGGCGGAGGATCAGTATTTTCCGGCGTTTTGTTCACCCACAAAAAAGATAAAAGTGAATTAGAAACTCAAATTACGCTGGGTAAAAATTGTATAGTAAGCGGAGAAGTGTACGCATCGGGATTTTTAAAAATGGAAAGCCCGGTAATGATTAATGGAAAAGCTTCCTGTAACCGATTTTTGGTCCAGACACCTACTGCCCTTTATGAAAACCAACTTATTGATGTTGTACTTAACCGTAAAAAATTGAGTCAGTACTATTTAACGTCGTCCTTATCTTCTAATAAGGTGGCGGATAATAAAATTTTAAAATGGTTAAATTAGTCCTGAATCGTGTTCCGGCTTCAACCCTGCTGGAAGTAATCATATCAATGGTGGTTATGATGGCCGTATTTACTGTTGCTATAGCAATCTTTACTAAAGTCACTCAATCGGGCTATTCTTCTAGCAAGGTAGAGGCGCAACAGCAAATGCAAATTGTTATGCAGGAAAGCATAGAAAATAGAGATTGGCAAAACGGCGTATTGGTTGTAGATAGTATTGAATACACGAAACGAGTGTCAAATTATACGGGGTATGCCGATTTGTTTTTGGTGACTCTCGAAGCCAAACAGCAAGACAAGGCATTAGGAAATCTAATTAGAATTGTCAAAAAAACAAAGAATGAAGTCGCTCGCTAGACTGCCTGCCTTTACCATCATCGAAGTTACAGTTTCCATGCTGCTCGCTACAATTAGTATTGTTATCGCCTACACATCTTACAGGGTGATCGGCAGTTCTTACCGTGAATTTGACAGGAAAAACAAGAACATGTCCGAATTTGTGATGACAGATAAGGTATTAAAAAAAGATATTTTCAATTGCGGCAAGCTAACTCGTACACCAGACGGGCTTTCACTTTCTTTTTCTGGAGGTATCATTCAATATCATTTTTATCCAGATTATATTTTACGTAACCAATATAATTTGCGAACCGACACCTTGTTTGTTCGTAGTTCAGAATTGGTAGCTTTATTCGAGCATCAGATTGTTTCTTCAGGGGCAGCAGCCGATCAGGTGAGCTTTAAAGCGGAGTTAAATCATAGAACCATTCCATTGGGTTATTCGAAGACGTATAGCGCTGCGGAGTTATTCAAGTAAACCTGGTGATGATCAAAATGAGTTCCGCGTCTACAAACCTAACTAAACGAAGATGCCATCAATAGATATATCCTCTTACCAAACAAATAAAAAACCGAAACCAGATAAGAAAGATTTTTCTTGGGCAGATTTTTTAAATAAAGATATTTCATTCAGTAAAGCGCAGGTATCCGATCGCAAGAAGGAAGCATTTTACCTGGAGCTTAGCACCTTACTGTCATCAGGTATTGACCTTAAAGCTGCTCTCGAGCTTATTCTTGTTGATCAGGATAAAGCAAAGGACAAGGTGTTTTTTACTACTATAAAAGATGGCGTTTTAAAAGGAAGTTCTTTGTCTGAAGCAATAAAAAGCACTGAAAAGTTCAGTGATTATGAGTTTTACAGTATTCGCATCGGGGAGGAAACGGGCAGGTTAAGCGAGGTACTTACAGATATGGCAAAATATTTCAAAAGTAAAATTGCACAACGCCGTAAGGTGATTAGTGCCGTAACCTACCCCGCTATAGTTTTATTGACCTCGCTGGGAGCAGTATTCTTTATGTTAAAGTTTGTAGTGCCCATGTTTGCCGATGTATTCCAGCGTTTTGGGGGTGAGCTTCCATTCATTACTGCTCTTATATTACAGGTTTCGGGCGTTTTTGACGATTTTTTCTTATATGGCTTTACAGGCTTGCTTTGTACCTTCGGTTTTTTCGCATACAGCAAGAAGAAGACATGGTTCAGAAAAGCTTCATCTGCTTTTGTACTAAGGCTCCCGGTAATCGGGGAAATTATTCGTAAAATCTACCTTGCGCGTTTTGCCAATACTATGCGTTTGCTAGTAAGCACTGATACCCCATTGCTTCGCTCAATTGGATTAGTAAAACAAATGATCGGTTTTTATCCGTTAGAGATCTCGCTTCAGCAGGTAGAACAATCGATATTGAAAGGGGAGTCGCTGCATAAGAGTCTGGCCCAATTTAATTTTTATCCGCCTAAGTTGGTGCAGCTTATCAAAGTGGGCGAAGAGGTAAATCGCCTGGATTATTTCTTCGAAAAAATAGCAAGTCAGTATACTGAAGAGGTTGAATATCGTACTGGCACTATCAGTAGTTTTTTAGAGCCTTTAATTATAATTTTTTTGGGACTAGTAGTGGGTGTCATTCTAATTGCGATGTATTTGCCAATGTTCCAAATGAGTAATAGTTTTTAGGTGAGGATAAATATAGTCTGATAAGCCCATCCAGATGGTACCACGGCTAAATACTCTCTTAGTAACTTTCTAATAGCTGAATGTGTTTACCCGATCACACTAAAACAGCCATCGACTTATTGTCTAATGCTCCTCAGAGTTTAGCTAACCAGTAAAGCGGTTATAAACCCATTTCGAACTTACGAAACACAAGCTAAGTGATGTGTGAGCTTGAGGCTTGTCTACTAGGCTGAATAATAAGTTCTAAAAGTTTTTTCTAAAAGTTTACCCTGCAATCTGGTTGCAGTGTAGCTGTTTAGTTTTGACACCTTATTGAAGCCACTCTAATCTTTGGGCAGAAATTTTGATACGAAACGATTAACAGTATGACAAACAATTACCAGGTGCTTCATATATTCATTTCTCCTGTTGTGTTTCTTACGCGCCACTGTTCCGGGTTTGCGCAGCAACCGGAACAACCTAACTTAGAGAATCCCAAAAACAGCAAGCTGATTCCAATTTATCCAATGCTGCCTTTTTGGCAAATTAGACATCTGCCAGCGGTGAAAGCAGCCCTTGGAGGACATGCCAGTCAGATTCTTTAAATGCAACCGCGTTTACGTCAATAATCATTAAGTTATATATTACTATTTACAATATCCCCTATGGCTTTACCTTATCCTATTACAACAAGAACCGGTTTCCTGGCCGTGTGGCGTTATTTTTCAAGAACAGTCTTATTTGCCGTTTTTCTCCTGATCAGCCATTCGGCTTTAGCCCAGTGTGAACCACCCAAGGTTAATGATTATACTTCATGCACCTCCGGGGAATACTCGCTTAGTGTCTATAGTATGGTTGCCACCAGTTTTCGTTGGTATTACAGTAATAGTCCAGGCAGTGCCTACTTTACGCCTCCAATGGGTACTGGGAACGGCGGAACGGTAAAATATTCTGAATATAAACAGTGGTTTTCTGCCACCACAACCTATTATGTTTCAGCACTATGCAGTAGTGGGGAAAGTGCCCGAGTACCTGTAACCTTCACCCTCGGCACCCAGGAGACATTCAGTTTAGGGATTACCTTTAATGCCAGTGGCACCTCGCCTACCTTTTGTTCAGGCGATAAGGTTATTTTTAAGGCCACAAAAGACGCAAATTATAACGTAAGCAGTTATACCTGGTGGATGAACGGATCAATAGTACAGGGTGTAACAGGGGACACCTTTGAGACCCCCGCTTTGAATCCCAGTGACCTGAAAACGGTAAAGGTGAGTGCCACTACCACCACCAGTACCCCCTGCTTAATTAGTAACTATGCAGAAAGTCGGCCGTTGCAGGATGTTCCCTTTATTGTAAATCCTAAACCAACTGCACCTACTGTTCAGCAGCCCCATTATGTAGAGTATAATACTCCTGCTACCCTTACCGCCTCGGGCGCCGATTCAGGGCAGGGGGAGACCTACCGGTGGTATACTGAATCAAGCGGCGGTACCCCACTTTCCTCAACAAGTACCGGAAATATTACCTCGGCCACCACGTATTACGTTTCAAAATATGCTAATGGTTGTGAAAGTCCGCGTACTGCTTTTGTAGTAAGTCCCAATCGTCTTCCGGTAGTAAATGCCGGAGCGGATATTACGCTGCCGGGAGGAAGTATTCAGCAGACCAGCTTAAACGGCTCAGCCACTGATCCGGATGGCACGATAATTAAATATAAATGGACAAAGCAATCAGGGCCGACCGCAACAATAAGCACATCAGAGGCAGCAGCCACGAGCGTTACAGGTTTAGGGCCAGGTACCTATGTGTTCAGGCTAACGGCCACAGATAATGCTAACGTAACAAGCTGGGATGAAGTGAGCGTAACAGTACCTGTGGTGTGTGAGCTACCAAGCACCGTAGGTACTACCCGATGCGGCCCGGGCCCGGGCACCCTTAGCGCCAGCACCAGCAGCAGCGACGTAACCAGCCACAAATGGTATACTGCCGAAACGAACGGCAGCGAATTAACGCCTACAAGCACTGGTACGGGGATCGGAAGAAGATACTCTACATATACAATTGATTTTTCAGTTACCACTACGCTTTGGGTTTCATCGGTATGCAGTACTGGAGAAACCCCCACTCGTACACCGGTGACGATCACTATTAGCCCCCAGGAGACCTTTAATTTAGGGATTACCTTTAATGCCAGTGGCACCTCGCCTACGTTTTGTTCAGGCGATCCGGTTAACTTTAATGTCACAAAAGACCCAAAATATAGTGTAAGCACCTATAACTGGACCTGGACGGAAAGCACCGGCAACAAAACAACCTCTACCGTAAACCCGACCTTGCCCCTCATCGCCGAATCTGCCGAGCAATTAAAATCGGTTAAAGTGAGTGCCACTACTACCACTACCTCTCCTTGCTTAATTAGTAACTCAGCAGAAAGTCTTACGTTGCAGGATGTTCCCTTTGAAGTAAACCCTAAACCAATTGCTCCCACTGTTCAGCAGCCTCATTATGTAGACTATAATACTTCAGCTATCCTCTCCGCCTCAGGCGATTTTCAAGGAGAGACTTATAGGTGGTATACTACATCAGCGGGTGGCACACCACTTTCATCAACCACTACCGGGAATATTACCGTTGCCACCACGTATTACGTATCAAAATACAATAAATTTCGCTGTGAAGGGCCCCGTATAGCTTTTGTATTGAGTCCCAATCGTCTTCCAGTAGTAAATGCGGGAGCAGATATTACCCTTCCCGCAGGAAGCACCCAGGCCAGCTTGGTCGGATCTGCCACAGATCAGGACGGCGCGATATCCACTTATAATTGGACAGAGATATCAGAGCCCGGTACGGCCTCAATAGCTACGCCAAATGAGGCCTCTTGTACAATTAGCGGTTTGGAGACCGGAACGTATGTATTCAGACTTACTGCCAGTGATAATCATGGCGGAGTGTCATGGGATGAGGTTACCATTACTATTACTGCGCTGCCAAACAGTTATAATTATGTAAAGGAAACCCTTGTACGGGTACCCAATATTGCTAACGTGGATCAAGTGAATGCCTTAAATCAAGACCAGCGAAATATCACGTATATCTATATAGACGGGTTGGGACGGCCAATGCAGTCGCTGCAGCAGCAGTCTTCACCTACGGGGAGAGACATTGTTACACCAATAGTGTACGACCAGATTGGAATGGAAAGTAAAAAATACTTACCCTATGCGGCTATGCCTGCGGTAGACAAAGGTTTTTACCAAAAAACGTTCCTTGCCGACCAGACCTCCTTTTATACTACCCCCGGCAGCTGGAGTGCTTCTAATGTCACTTCCACTTCTGCAGGTACAGCCTTCTCAGAAACCGTCTTCGAATCTTCGCCCCTAAATCGGGTATTCCAGCAGGGAGCACCAGGGCAGGCCTGGCAACCAGCCTCCGTTCTTAGCGCAAGCGGCGGTCATACCACTAAGATGGAGTATACCACCAATAATACAGTGCCTTATGAACTTGCCGGAACCCGCCAGGTATCCCAATACAAAGTTGCAATCGCATCTGACGGAAAACGCACACTCACTTTGACTCCTGGAGCAGTTTATAAAGCCAATGAATTATATGTAACAATAGTAAAAGACGAGAACTGGACAAGTGGCCGCACAGGCACCATCGAAATATATAAAGATAAAGAAGGGAGAGTGCTAGTAAAGCGCACCTTCAACCAGAAGAACAATGCCGTAGAGATGCTTTCCATCTATTACGTGTATGATGACTTTGGCAACCTGTGCTTTGTGATTCCCCCGGGAGACAGCTATCCTGACGCCTCATCAACTGCAGCTGTACCCTCAGCAGACTACTTAAGTACCTACTGTTACCAGTACCGCTACGATGAGCGCAACCGGATGACGGAAAAATTGATTCCGGGCAAGTCAGTAGAATATATTGTGTACAACAAACTCGACCAGCCCGTGGCCACTCAAGACGGCCATTCCCGCAAGTCAAACCGTTGGAACTATATTAAATACGATGCTTTTGGAAGAGTGATTTATACAGGATGGTGGACAGGAAGTAGTAACTTGTCACCATCTCAGTATCGGGATTCGGTCTATGCCAGGCCGCAATATGAAGCACGCAAGGTAAGTACAGGGATATCATATGAAAATACAGCGTGGCCGACAAATGCTTCGGAGGATCAGATTAATGTGCTGAACTATTATGATAATTACACAAATATAAGCGGCCTTCCCGCCGACTTTACCTTTAAGGGGTACACAGACCTAGGTAATAAAATTATAAACAATCCCAGCAACATGACCAGGGGCCTGCCTACTGCCAGCAAGACCCGTTCACTGGCTAACCAGACCGACAAATGGACGGTGAACTATTACGACGATGAGGGCAGGGTGATCCAGACCCATAAGCACAATAACCTTTCGGCAACATCAAAAGATGTTTACACAAACCTCTATGACTTTCCCGGTCAGCTGAAAAAAACACGTCGGGAGCATTATGCTGGTACGGCAGATTAAAACGGGATAACTCATAGAATACTATCATTCGGAACTACTTACAATATGATCTTATCATTTTGCTACATGAGATGGAACCACTTAAAATTTCGGGTACCCACCTTTTTACGATTTGTTCTGCTAGTTTTCATCATTGCTTTAGTCCAAAAGGCAGAAGCTGGGGAGAACACAACACCCAAACCTGCCAACGAAACTGGAGAGGTGGTTAATTCTGTTCTGGTAACAACCTGTTCGGGTACTGGCACCATTACCTGGGAATACT
>DASWMZ010000205.1:0-3123 GCA_036399495.1 Pedobacter sp. | reverse complement strand
TTGCCTCAGAGATGCGGGAAAATAAATTTGACCAATTAAAGGAAGGAAATGATAAGGTTTATTTCCCACTGGGCGACGCATCCGGATTGGTAACACGCTTGTACGACCTTATCGTCATCGGTAAACTCACACACGTTTACATTAACGGACGGAAAGCCAAGCTAACAGACATCAATAAAATGGTAAAACGAAGCACTGTCTTTTACGACCGTTCAAAAAGCGATTCGTTGTCAAAAACTTACGGCAAAGAAACCATTGCCCTACGAACAACGCCTCCACCAGGTGTTACGGAAGAACGCATGAATGCTACCTTTAAAGCAACCTTGCAAATAGATCTTAAAGACTAAACGCGGCTAACAGTACATTGCTGCAAGTGTGGCTTGACGTCATTCTATTTAGCTAAAGGAGCAACACGGCATCTGATTATCTTTATTCAACTGCATAGCTGCCAATGCCACACCTGACAGCAATGCTTTCACGTTAGCTTCATAGGCTCTAGTCTTTTGCAAAATCTTCACACTTAATCTTTCTATCATTGTTTTCAATTAACCCCGCTTATGAAATTTCTTTTTACGCTACCTATTCTACTTCTCACGTTTGCTTGTATGGCTCAAATCAACAAAGGGCAATTTTTAGTGGGTGGCAGTGGAACCTATTCTGCCAATACCTATAGACAAACAGACACTAAATTTAGAGGACTTGAAATCGATGGACGAGGCGGTATACTTCTGCTCAATAAACTGGCTACAGGTATTCAGCTTGGCTACAACTACAACAAAGAATTCGGCACTGCTGAAATCACAAACCAATACTTTCGCCAGTATGACCGAAGCATTAGTGCCGGACCCTTTGTCCGCTACTACTTTCTAGGGGCTAACTCAAAAATCAACCTTTTGGCTGATGCCAGTTATTTCCACAGTTGGTCAAAAAGCGGTAATCTTTTCGGTGGCAGCAAGTGGAGGAGCTACGGTTATGCTTTTGCTGCAGGACCTGCTTTATTCTTAAATCCAAATGTTTCTTTGGAGACGACCTTGAATTACGAGTATAACCATGAGTGGTTCACATCCAAGACCATGCGAGTGAAAGTAGGCTTTCAGATTCATCTTAGTAAAAATAAAAACATACAGAAGTAAATTCCACTGGATAAACTGCAAGATGCGAGGTCAAACCAGCCGCTAACAGGCCGCTTTGTAAAAGTGGGGCTGAATATCTAACATTCAACAACAAACAATAATCACCAGGAGTGTAAAGTGAAGCGACATATTTTCAAATATCCCACCTTCATAAAGCGCTTCTGCGTAAGGCGAAATCTCCAGTCTTTATTATGAAAAAACTACTGCTTTTCGTTTTTGCGTTGACTGCTGTTGCTTTGGTTTTTGGGGCTTGTAGCTCCCACAGTCACGCCGGAAGGAATCTTAAAAGCGGCACGTTTCATTTCTACTCTCCGGAGGGAGTACATTTTCTCATCCTAAAACAAGACACACTGCACGCTGAAGTCAACCCAGATACAGGAGAGACAAGCTATTGGCGGGTTCAATGGCTTGATGATAGCACTTACATTTCAACCTTCATTCGAAAAACAAATCCTGATACAGGCCTTCGTCAGCAATTTAACCTGGAAGCAAAAACACAGATTTACATCAAGGCAGTAACACCTACTTATTACCTCTTTGAAAGCCATTCGAATTACAAAGACAAAACGTTCACCTATAAAGATACAGTTTGGTTTCAGCCCAAATGACATCGGCGAACATAGCATTTACAAAAGCATGGCTTCTGAACAAAAACCAATCTTTATATCTTTAATTGGTAAAGGAAAGTAAATAAATACCATGCCTTCGTAAGTACTTTCTGCGTTAATTCCTACTTCAACCACCACCAATGATAACAGCACACTCATTTACAGAAATGGCTCTTTCTTTTCCGGGCACGGAGCAAACCGCTCATTTCGAAAGGATAGGTTTTAAGGTAAGTGGCAAACGCATGTTTGCGACTTATTTAGAAAAAGAGAATACAGCCAACATCTTCCTGACACCTGCAGAGCAGGCAACTTTTTGTGAGATTGACAGCATAAACATCTATCCCGTTCCTAATAAGTGGGGAGCGAAAGGAGCAACCACCTTTGCACTAAGCAATGTGGCTAAAGAAGTAGTCAGCGAAGCCCTCCTTTCGGCCTATAGTGATGTGATGAAGTCGAAACTTAAAAGAAAGAACAACCTATAGCAGAGCGACGCTTTCTTTTAGAATTGCGTTGTATTCATTTATAGCTAAGGCAATATTGGCATCACTGCAATTGCAAATCAGCGTGTTTTCGGCTGTGTTGATTTGTACGCAATCGCTGTTTGTGATGACCTTGAAATCCCACATCTCTCTGTAGGTCATAAATAGTAGGGTTACTTTCACGTTTATTGGTAACACATTGTTTTCATGCAACGGTAGTGTAACTTAATCTTTAATACCAGGCAGAACAATAGATGAGGTCTGTATTTAACATTCGGCGCCAACACTATAAAAACAGAAAAACGAGAGTAAGGCAGGTATCTCCGCCGATCATACCTATCGTTTACGCAGCTTTACATTAGGTGCCACTGGCGAACTGGAAGCATACAGGCACAATAACGAAATGTTGCAAGGCATTCTAAAACGGCAAAACAATTTGTAACCGAATTAGAAAGTTAATCTGGGTTGGCTAGTTGCCGCTATCAACCCCAAACTTGCCGCGTTTCACCCTTCCTGTTCGTAACTGGTGGCATTACCTTTATCTTCTCAATTCACAACAAAGCCATTTACGTATGAATGCTGTATTTACAACTGTCGATGAGTACATTCAAAACGCTCCCAGGGAAGTTCAGGACCTCCTTCGGCAAATGCGCCATACTATAAAAACAGCTGCTCCGGAGGCGGAAGAAGTCATCAGCTATGCCATGCCTACGTACAGGCATCACGGTAACCTTGTGCATTTTGCGGCATTCAAAAACCACATTGGTTTTTATCCTGTGCCTTCGGCGATAGGGGCATTTAAAAAAGATTTAGAAGTTTACAAAGCGGCGAAAGGCTCGGCCCAGTTCCCTTTAAACCAGCCCTTGCCACTGCCGCTTATTGAAAGGATAGTAAAGTACAGGG
>DASWMZ010000204.1:0-1997 GCA_036399495.1 Pedobacter sp. | reverse complement strand
TGGAAGGTGAGCTTCAATTTAATACAGACACCCAATCTGTTGAATTAAACAAGGGACAAATGCTGACGCTGCATGAACGCATCCCACATAGCGTACGGGCTATAAAAGAAACAACTTTCCTTTTAACGCTTACTACTGCATTAACAGTAAAATAATAGAATTAGGTATTTAGTTCGCAAACCTTCAATTTACTATAGGGTATTGGTTGCATATTCATTGATTTTCCAATCAGATTATGTAGTATGGTATCCATAAATCCTCTTCTGTTAAACCTAAAATCGTATTCATTCAGATAATTCTGTAAACGTTCGGAAGAACACTTATGGTGAATACCTCTTAACCACCCTTTTATATTCATGATATGTGTATGAAGCAGTTTAAAACGTTCTCCCTTGTTACTTAGTTCCTGGTTAATGTTCCATTCTTTTTTTAAAGGCATATAACCTCTCCATCCATCTGTTTTAGCCTCGGCCTCTTTGGCAATATGCTTTTCAAATATTGTTTTAAGACTTTCTGCCGATGCATCATCAATAACTCTTGCATAAGCTCGCCCCAGGTTTTCATTCCCCTTTTTATCAATCACTCTTTCAACTGCCAGCACTACCAAAGATTTTTCACCATGTGTCCGCCCCGGTGCTTCCTGCTCAAATCCACCAACCATAAACTCATCTATTTCAACTTTCCCTTGCAATTGATGCTGTTCACTGCTTTTCATTGCTTCCTGCAATTTTGCTTTGAATAACCACGCACTTTTCTGTTGACAACCCAACTCTTTTCCCAATTCACATGTCGACATTCCCTTTTTTCGAACACAAATACGAAAGGCCATTTCAAAGGCCCGCAAAAGCCCCAACTTACATTTATGAAACAAAGTACCTGCTGTTACCGATTGGTCATACCTGCATAAACGGCATCTTCGGTAGAACCATTGCCTTCCTTTGTAATACTCATTATGGCCACATTTAATGCACTTATAACCATTACCCCATTTTATATCTACCAAATACTTTAAGCAATCGTCCTCGGTCTTGAATTGCTTTCTAAAATCAATAGAACCTATCCCTGTAAACATACCACAATATTTAGTACAAAAATACTAATACTTTTAGTAAGAGCAAAGCCTTTGCGAACTAAATACCTAATCCAATAAATTTAATTTCCTGTTCAAGCAATAGTATGGAGTAGTATGGGGGAAATAAGGAAATAAATGTATATATATTAGAGTGAATTACTTTTTATTCATCGCTGTGTTCAAGCAATAAGTGCAACAGTTGATTTTATTAAATATACCTCATTAGGTGATTTGTAATCAAATTTTCTAATTGGTCTGTTATTAATTAATTTTTCTACTTTTTTTACGTTATCAACAGTTACTTCATTGAAGTCTGTTTTTTTTGGATAAAACCTTCTGATAACACCATTTCTATTTTCTATGCTTCCTTTATCCTGGGAGGTATAGGGACGTGTAAAATATGTTTTTACGTTAAGTTCTTTTGCAATTTCGTGATGTAAACTAAAAGCCTGGTCGTTATCAAATGTGATAGTTTTTAAATACTTATTGTTCTGCATTCTTTTCATTAATAACTTTTTTATATGCTTTGGATTTTTGGATTTGATTTTATCGATAGTAGTTATTAATGTTGATCTGTCAAGAGTTACCAGCAGTCCTGACTTGTGGTTTTTACCAATAATTAAATCAACCTCCATATCTCCCAACCGTTTACGTTTATCAACAATTTTTGGTCTTTTTTCAATGGATACTCTCCATCTTATTAATCCTCTGTTATCCTTGTAATTGCCCCGTTTGCGCCTTCTTCGTGCATGTTTAAGGTGCAGGTATAACCGCTTGTCTTTTGCGTTCTCCTTTCGGTTGGTATGCTTGCATTCCCAAATCCATTTATAGATAGTTTCATGGCTTACCCCTGCCTTCCCATCCTTGACCCATTGAGCAGAGATCAGTTCGGGACTATACTTTTTAATCGTCAACATTTGTCTGG
>DASWMZ010000203.1:0-21534 GCA_036399495.1 Pedobacter sp. | reverse complement strand
AGATGGCGGATAGAAAGCACAACTCTGTCACCTAGCACAAAACTTAGTTAATTGTAGAAAAAGTTCGAGAATAACCTCCACCGCCATTTTTGCAAAGGCTGTGTTAGTTGTAGTGTTTATTTAGTCAGTAAGCTTTTTCGAAAAGAGCCTATGTTGAACATGCCTAATTTTTCGCCACTGTAAAGGTCATAAACATCACATTGAAAGGTTGATTTAAGTAATTTTAGAATCCTTTTCAGTTCTAACCATGTTTTTTCATTCGCATTTTTAAAAGGAACACAAATACCAACAGCGTCACCTCCATCAATTCCTAGCTGCGGCATTGGGAATAATTCGACTGACATGTCGCTAGTAAAGCAATTGCGATGTATGTCATCAAAATTGAGAGGTCTAGCCGATTCTGCAATAACATTATACGCCATATTAATTTTTAATGAAGTCAATAGTCAGATTACCCAAATACTTGTCGGTAAGCTCGCTACGAATTAATTCAAGTGAAGATTCTGGAATATTCTGTCCTCTTAGGTCAAATTTGATTCTGTGACGTGGATCAGCAGGTAGTTGGCTATCGTAATACCTAAGTCTTCCTAAAATAAATCTTATCGTCCTACTTACTTTGTCCTTTGATGAGAGGTCATGGTTGTACACATAGGTAAATTCATTTCTTTCTAAACTTGCTCCTTCAGGTGTTACTTGTCCCCAGTCTAGGTCGTTCATCAGGTCTTTTTTAACATTACAACTAATGGTTGAGGCTTTAGGAAGATGGCGGATAGAAAGCCCCCAAATTGTCCCCCGTAGAAACCTGAGTTAAATGTAGAAAATTTTCGAGATAAACCTCACCCGCCATTTTCTTAAAGCCTGTGTTATACGGTGTTGTTCTTGAGCCGAGTCGCCCGAGTTTTGGCAGACAGAGTCCGATAAAACCGAACCGAAGTTTTAGCAGCTACAGAACATTCCGCCTTGAAGTCGAGGGGCAGTCCGGCGGAAATTTTCGTTACCGACTGCAGAAGTTCTGTGTGAGCGTCGGACTTCGGGCATTCCGGCCAACCCTGCAAATCAGCGTCGGCCATGTGTAAAGCGTCGGGACAGGAAGTTGCAAGTTGGGAGAAAGGACCTTCTTTTACAATACCGTATAACGGTTGAGGGTTTAGGTTGTGCCCGATTAAAAGGCGGCACCTGTCACCCAGCACTAAAGTAGTTAAAAAGAAGAAAAGGAACGAGACTCCCGTCGCCCCGGGCATAATTTAAACCCTGTGTTACAAGCTGTTTTTATTTGTTCCACTCGCTTATCTGATAGTCCTTAACAGTCGAGTCGCTATTTGAGGTGAAGAATAAAGTTTTCTTATAAATTGGGTCAATATCTGAACCGTAGTCGATTACTAGGTCGTAATAAATATTCAAATCTTCTTCCAGGTCGGGAGTTCCTAAAAGTCTGATTAGCTCACCGTTTTTTAGTCCAATGAGCCTGTAATTTTTCGTTAAATCCTCAACCATTCGTTCCCGACATTCACAAGGAAAAATGTCGTTTTTAGTTTTCCAAGCTTTGGGGTCGAACTTTATCTGATTGTCACAAGAAGCCAGCCCGAGCACAAGGATTGAAATGGCAGTAATGTGGCGCATGTCGGTTTTTTTAAAATAGCTTGTAACGGTTAGGGCTTGCTGCAGTGCGGCATTAATAGCACTTCAGTTTCGGCTTGTGGTAAATTTAGTAAAATGCAATAAACTAACAATCAGCACTTCAACCGCATTGAAGCAAGCCTCTGTTAGCTGTAGTAGTTATTTATTGAGTATTATTTTTTCGTTTCCAATTTATTAATGCTTCACTTCCTAATGATTTATCCGAATCACCATACACTGGCCATTTTATTTCCAGATTATATAATGGTACAAAAGGTAAAGGACCGTCATAAACCATTTTTGGTTCTATTTTTCCGATTATTTTTAAGTTTGCTTTATTTCGCCTAGTATAAACACCTATACAGGTTTCTATTTTGCTAAATGGTTTAGGTTTTCTTTTTTGTTTTTCAAAAGTGTAAAACCTCTCAAATTCTATTGGTTTTAAACTTTCTATATTAATTTGGTTAAAATCAATTATTTCTTGAGAGATAATAGGCGTTATTGCAATATGACATCTAGCATATGATTCTTTTGTCTTTTCAGCTTCAGAAAGTACAATTGCAATTCCCCAAAATCCTTCTTCGGGATTCGTTAGAATGACATCTCCTTTATTAAACAATTGAACTTTGGCCACAATTCTTATTCAACTAATTTTCAATTTTATGAGTATCGTTTTTCAACTATTACAGCTAACGTTAAGTGTTTATATTGTGCCCGTTTAAAAGCACTTCCGTGTAGAGCAGCACTAATGTAATTAAAAAGCAGAAACTTCGAGAACCACGTCAGCCGGGCATAATTTAAACATGATGTTGGCTGCTGATGTTCTTGTCGACTATTGCATTTGTCTGTAAATAGGTCCAGTTGATTTATTCATTTAAGTTATTGACCCTATCTTTAAATAATAAGATTTTCAGGTCGGAAATAGTTAATGGAGGATTGCTTTTATGTAACATAGCATGGCAGTTTGGGCACACAGGGCGTAAGTCATTTATAGGATTAATTACATATTCTTCTGCGATATTTGAAATTGGAATCAAATGATGAACATGAATAAATCCCTTACCAAGGTGTCCATAGAACTCTTCAAAATCAAAGCCACATACGGAACATTTATGACCATAATATTCAATGCACGCGTTTCGAGCTAAACTATTCCTTTCATATTTCGTGAGAACTACTACCTTGACTGCCCCTTCGGAAAAGTTGGATACTATATTATCGTCTTGGGAACTATCCTCTGATTCTTTCTCAACAAAAACTTGTACAGACGTTTTGTAATTAATCGAACTGTCAATGTCTTTTATTTCTTCAAAAGTAACATCGTCATTTTCCTTGCTCTCATTTAGGGTAGATTCATATTGAGTTTTTAAGATTTGGAGCAAGCTCTTGTCACGATTGTCTTTAAGTGTAAGGGAGTGATTCAGCTCTTTGGTCGTAAGCTTGAGGAGCTTTCTGTTTTTATGTCCCAAATTTTTAAAAAAACGAAAAGCCTTTTTAAATTCTTTTCCCCACCACCCATCGATATAATCATCTACGTAATGCGTACGCCATACTTGCTCAAATAACTTTTCAAGGTTATCTGTTTTTTCCTTAAGGGTATCTTTTTTAGGTTGGTGCTTATTCTTAGGCGGCTTTGGTCTTGTATTTTCGCTGTAAATTGCTGCTGTACGGCTACCTCTTTTGCTCATATTATAAAAATTTTGCAGCAAAGTCTCTAACAGAGTGCAGCAAAATATTAACCTGTGACAAATCATACTCTTGGTACTTACCATGAGCTGCACTGTTTCGTAGAGCAAGCCAGCTTGTTACGTTTTTTTGAACTAAAATATTATATACCCCCTCCTTACACAAATCAACATTTAAGGTTTCAGCTTTTTTATATTTAGGTTTACTTGTTTTAGGGTCGAATATTATGATATCTATTTTATTCTTTACGCACAGAAGCCTCAAATTTTCTTCAAGGACGCTCCCTATGATAACCGCGGAGGCATCTTTATAATCTTCAGAAATTAAATGTTCCGCCATTTCTAAAAAGTCGTTAAATAACTCTGCTGATAAAAGGCTTTTAACGTCAGTTAACCAACCGTCCTTTACATCTTCTTTTATCCGCGTTAGAAGTTCAACTGCAAGCACCAAGTTATAGTCCGTGTAATATTTTACGCCGCTATCAAATCTCCCATAATACAAAGAAGCACTACCTAAAATTGAATTGATAAATGAAAGTGTTGCAGTCCTAAAGGCAGAGAATTTAGCTTCATCAAAAGCCTTATTTCTACTAATCGACGGGTTTTCCGTCTGCTCGTTTATAAGTTTAAGTAAGGAGTTAGCCTCCGAAATCAAACGCTCTACTTTTAAAATTATCTTTTCTTTCATTTTGGTCGTAGATATTCGTTTGTCAGTTAGTGCACATGCCCGGTTTTTACATTTGCAGCCAACGGTTAAGGGTTTATGTTGTGCCCGATAAAAGGCACCCCACTGTCACCCAGCACTAAAGTAGTTAAAAAGAAGAAAAGGAATGAGATTCACGTCGCCCGGGCATAATTTAAACCCTATGTTATGGGCTGCCTTTCTCTCTTGTGTATTTCAAATTTATCGTGTTAACCAAAGATGTTCAAATGTTTTTCCTTTCCCGTCTCGTTAAGAATAAGTCAATTGTCGGTAATAATACCGCTTCAGAAAAAACAACAGGTAAATATCCTGCAAACTCTTGGTCGTATATCGCGTCTATGTCGACCCATGTCAATGTTCTTAAAAGTGCTGCTTCTCCCGCCGCCCATATAAAAAGCCCAAGTATAAAAAGTCCGCATAATATTGTAGATTGAAATATTATTTTATTGATGTCGGTCTTAAAAACAATCTTATGTTTTATCATCCTATACATCAGTGCCGCTACCAGCGTAGGAAGCATAATGTTTCCAAAAGTCAAGATTCCACCATATAATGCCATTCCGAAGCTGTATGAAAATGTCAACACTATAAACATTGCGATGCAGCTTCCAATGTCCGTTAGTATAGTCAGTTTAATTATTCGGCCCATTTCTTTAAGGTTGCCCATAACGGTTAAGTGTTTATATTGTGCCCGATTAAAAGCACTTCCGTGTCGAGCTGCACTAATGTAACTAAAAAGCAGAAACCTTGAGAACGACGTTAGGCGGGCATAATTTAAACATGGTGTTAGGCACAGTTATTTTTTCTTAGTCGTTAACTTAATTTTGGTTTTAGGTTTTACTTGTTCCACAACCTCGATTGCTTGCTCTATAGCTTCTTCTTGTTGCTCTTGTAAATTCAATGATTTATTCTTTTCATATTCCAGACTCGGCCATATTTTATTCAGGGTTTCCTGTAAAATTTCAGTTATCTGTAAGCAACATTCATATGATTGTAGAAAATATTGGATGTCAACTGGCAAATAAACTCCAGATTCAACTCGAGCTAAGGTGTCGGCTTTTGCCAAGTAAATCTCATTAGCAATGCCTTGATTGTGTATAAAAATATCTCTAGTGGCTTTTAACTCAATGTATCTATGAAATGTGGGTTTCTCCAATAAATTAACTCCGATATATTTATTAAATTCTTCTGCGAAGTCTTTTGGAGATTTATAAGAAAGTTCATTTATGATGGTATTAACCAAGGCGAATTTTATTTCTTCAAGGGAATTTGCTTCAAGAACCAACTCAAAATCCAACTTTCTTTTGTTCGAGATTTTATTGGGAAATGCAATTAATGTGTCTCGTAATATGTCACCTAGCAATGCTTCAATTGTTGTCACCAATTGGTAAATTCCGTTTATGGGTAATTGAGTCAGACCTAAATATTGATATCGACCAACAAGATCTTTTTTAGTGTATTTGTGAGTAGTATTGATAGCTGTATTATCCGGGCGAAAACCGATAGGATAGGTGACTTCTATTTCATTCTCCTGTGTTTCATTAATAATCTGCACATATTTGTCAAATGATTGATAAGTAAGTTGTGCAATTTCGCCTTGTAAAAAAAGCATATTCTTTGCAACTGCTGCACGATTATAAAGCTTATCTCCAAATGTTTCCATTAAGTCAGTCTTGAAATTTTATAGGTTTTTATAATTGTGCCTAATGGATAGCGAGTTTGCGCAGTTCCGGCCCCAAGGTCCGTTGAATTGTGCAAAATCGCTTGTTAGGTGAAGGTGATTATTTTTTCCGTATAAATTGCTATTGCGTTTATGTTTGATAGGCGCAGTAAGCAATTAGGTAAAAAATATTTAGGAAAGCAAACCTTTGTCGTTTGAAATTTGTTAAGCAATGCTGTTTGTCGCAAACAGTCCGTTTGACATTCACTTTCAGCTTAGAAGCAAAGGGCTTCTGCTTTCGCTTTTGTCAGTCGATTAAAGCATCTACGGAGATGCTTCATTGCTTACCAAGTTCAAGGCCTAACATCCGTGCTTTCATTCACTTTCACCTAACGGTTAAGGCTTTGCGAAGATGGCGGATAGAAAGCACTTGATTGTCACCCGGCACAAAACCTTATTAAATTTAGAAAAATTTCGAGAACCACGTCACCCGCCGTTTTTGCAAAGGCTGTGTTATGCGGTCGTTGTTCTTTAGTGTCCAAAACGGTTTCCCTTTATGAATGCCGAATATTTCATATTCCATAAAGCGTTCACCAATTCCAATAATTACTTGCAAATCGTTAATCGTCCATAATGCCGTGGGCCTGCCGAATCCGTCATCTGAAGTTTCACTAGGTTCTCCTAGATGTTCCTTGAATAACATTGAAAATTTTTGATAAACTCCATGAGGGTCATTCCTTCCCTGTTCGAAGTTAACAAACTCTAGAATACCATTTGTGTTATGGTACTCGTTTACTGAAATTGTCACATTGACCCTTTGCCCTGCAAAACATAGTTTGTCAAACCATTTTAGCACACTTCCATTCGCTCCTAATTCTGGATTATCTATTTCTTTAATGTTCTCCAGCGTGTCATTCCACAAGAGGATATTGCCAGTGTCTTCAAAATAGATTCCTTCGTTTAGTCGAAATGGTATTTTCATGTTTGAGGGGTTTTCCTACAATGCCGCATAACGAGTGGCTTTGTGCATGTATGCACAAATATCCAATATAGCTGAACTTCGTTGGGATAAAATAAAATATCCATTTTTCCGCAAGTTTAGCAGTTTCATACACATAGATAAGCATTTAATTTATAAATCCAAATTATCAAGCGGACTTACAATCTGGTCGAATCCTTTAGTAGTTACATGGGTATATATTTCGGTGGTTTTACTCGAAGAATGTCCTAAAAGTGTTTGTATATAACGTAAATCAGTTCCACTCTCCAATAGATGCGTGGCAAATGAATGCCGTAAGGTATGCATGCTTACTTTTTTTAACAACCCTGCTTTTTGGGCCGAGTGCTGCAGTACCGAATGAATACTTCGCGAACTATACATACCTCCTCCGCTTCCCTCAAAAAGCCAATCGCGAGGCTTAAAAGCTTTGAAATAAACCCGCAGCATTATTAAAGCCTTGGTGCTTAATAATGTATACCGGTCTTTCTTGCCTTTTGCCTGTGCAACCCTTATTTGCATCCGCTCAGAATCGATGTCTTTAATTTTCAAACTCAACAGTTCACTTACTCTTAAACCCGCCGAATAGGCGAGCATCAGCATTGTTTTATGCTTAATATTTTCTGTTACTTTTATTAGGGCTGTCACCTCAGCTGTATTTAATACTACAGGCAGTGTTTTTTCTTTAATAGGCCGTTCTATAAAATAAAACTTCCGCTGCCCTCCCAAAACTCGTTCATAGTAAAATTTTACAGCGTTTATAGCCTGATTTTGATACGATGTTGATACTTTTCGCCCCGTTACCAAATGCCGCAGGTAACCTATTATCATGGTTTCGTTAATACTGTCTATATCATGCTTATGAAAGTAGTTTATAAATTCTTCGAATGAGTTCGAACCCGCCCGGGCGCCCAATTATAATTCCAGAATGGGATTTACCGGATGTGTTTACATATCAAACTTATCCAACAACTTCAACAGCGTGGCAAAGTCTTTGGGATAGGGCGCTTCAACCGTTATTTCGTCACTTTCGTTGATTTTAAAGGTAACCTCTTTCGCGTGTAAGGCAAAACGTTTCATGATGGGTAACTCTTCCTGATCTTTACCTAACCGATAACCACGTTTTATACCCGAAAGCAAAACTGGCTGACCGCCATACATATCATCTCCGGCTATAGCCGCACGTTGCGAAGCTAAATGAATTCGGATTTGGTGCATGCGCCCCGTAATAGGCTGGCATTCTACTAAGGTATAGTTTTTATAAAACTTGATAGAATTAAATAACGTTTCAGCAGCTTTTCCTTCCTGCCTGCTAATGGCTACGTTCTTATTTCCAAGATTGAGTATAGGGAGATTGACGCTTAGTTCGTTAAATTGATGGGTACCGTTTACAACCGCATGGTATACTTTCTTAACCTTCCTACGTTCGAACTGCATCGATACCAGGCGGTAAGCATCAGGATTTTTAGCAATAATTAAGCATCCTGAGGTTTCTTTATCCAACCTGTGGCACACCTGCGCATCGGGAGTGTATTGCTTTGCTAAACGCAAAACACTCAACTCTCCGCCTTCGCGCTCGTCAAGAGAACTAATAAAAGGCGGCTTATTAACAACGATTAAATCGCTGTTTTCGAACAGAATGCAATCTTTAAAATTTGGAAATTTCACGGGGCAAAAGTACAGAAAAAACCCTTCTGCATTTAGCGACTTGGTTTATACTGCGTCAAACTTATAACCTACTCCTTTTACAGTACTGATATAATCTTCGCCAAGTTTTTCGCGCACTTTACGGATGTGTACATCAATCGTTCGGTTAGTTACAACTACAGAATCTTCCCAGATGCTTTTTAAAATCACATCGCGGGTATAAACTTTACCCGGCTTGGAAGCAAGCAGGTACAAAAGTTCAAACTCTTTTTTAGCGAGTACTATCTTTTGGGAGTTGCGGTATACCATATAGGTTTCGCGATCGATGATCAAATCCCCAATTTCAAGCTTATTTTCTATAGCTTCTTCCGGCTGACTATTTCTTCTTAAGATCGCGTTTATACGACTTACTAATGCTCTTGGCTTTATCGGCTTGGCAATATAATCGTCGGCTCCTACGTTAAAACCCGCAATTTCAGAGTATTCTTCGCTGCGTGCCGTAAGGAAAACCATAAAGGTATTTTTGAATTCGTTCATGGTGCGCAGAATACGGCAGGCTTCAATCCCGTCCATTTTCGGCATCATAATATCAAGAATAATTAAATCGGGATGTGAGCGCTTGGCTTCAGAAACACCTTCCTGACCATTGGAAGCTGTAAAAACATGGTAACCTTCTTTTTTAAGATTGTATTCTATCAGTTCCCTGATATCGGGTTCGTCATCTACAATTAAAATTTTTTGTCTGGTTGAACTCATGATCTTTATTTACCACTAAAGTATAACCTTAAAAGAAGCAAATAGTTAAACCATTGTTAATTAATTGTTAACAATAGCAATGTCTTAACAAGATAGTGTATTTAATTCAATGTACGGGTAAGAATTTCTTCAAGCTCCTGGCCACGAAGGTTTTTTCCGATGATCTTCCCTTCCTTATCTAATAAGAACGACATTGGTATCCCTTCAATATTGTATTGCTTTACAACTTGGCTGTCCCATTGCTTTAACTCAGAAACATGATTCCAGGTTAGCTTATCGTCTTTTATCGCTTTAAGCCATAAATCTCTATTATTATCTAAGGAAACCCCAAGCACTGTAAAGCCTTTGTTTTTAAAGGTATTGTACTGCTTTACCACGTTTGGATTTTCCTCCCGGCAAGGTGCGCACCACGATGCCCAAAAATCAAGCAATACATATTGACCTCTAAACTGAGAAAGCTTTACACTTTTTCCATCAACAGACGTCATTTCAAAATCGGGAGCAACTCTTCCAACCGATAATGCATTCAGATTATCCATTTTCTTAAGAAACTGCTGAACAGCTTGTGTATTAGGAAATTTCCCTTTTATACTACCTGCATAAGCTAATAATTGCGTTTCGTATTTGGTTTGATCCAGCGAGCTGATGGCGTAAAAGCCAGCGAGGTTATCTTTATTTTCTTCAGAAAATTTGAGCGTTTCCTTAGCAAAGTCGTCCATGTTTTTTTCGAAACGTGGTATCAAAACTTTTTCGAGAGATTCTTTTGAACCAGGATCCTGGCTTACTTTATCCTGATATTCTTTTTGAATGTCGAGGTAAATTTTACCATAACGACTGCTTATTGTATTAAACTCTTTTAGCTTTTCGGCATTGTCAGATCCGGTTAAGTCAAATGCGCCGGCTTCGTTGGCGTAATCAGCTTTGAAATCTAATTCATCGCCGTTTTGAGCAATTAAGGGATAAGTTTTCTGCTCTGCGGCGATGTAATAAAAATCAACATCTGGCGAAGCTACATGGAATTTAAATTCACCATCGGCGTTTAAGATCGCCGAATCTACCAGCTTATCGCCTTTATAAATAGCCACTTTTTTTAAGTTGCCGAAGTTTTCAAGCTTACCATCAACCGTAAATTCGTTGCTTTTTTTACATGCTGTTAATACAGTAATTAACAACAGTGCTATCCCAATTATTTTCTTCACTTTAATGATTCTAATTTTTCTATTAGTAATTTGTTAGCTGTTTTAGGATCTATCTTTCCTTTCGAAATCTTCATCACCTCGCCCATAAACAATCCTAAAACGCCTTTTTTACCTTTATTATATTCAACTACCTTTTCAGGATACAAGTTAACGGCCTGATTGATGTAACCTATTAGTTCATCTCCGTGGGTGTCAATTAAAAGATTTAATTCTTGTACCAAGTCAAGAAGATCAACACCCGGATTTTTACCCAGTGCCGGAAACAAGGTTTGACTTGCTGCAGAGTTGTTAATCTTCCCGTCATCTACTAACGAAATTATGTCGGCAATAGATTTAGCCGGTATTTTTAAGCGAGTAGTTTCTTCCGGTCTACCGTTCAAATAAGATTGAACAGGTCCGTTTACCCAGTTTGATGCAGACTTGTAGTTTGAGGTAAATGTGATTACCTCCTGAAAATAATCAGAAACCGCTTTATCTGACGTTAACTGCAAAGCGTCGGATTCGGATAAGCCTAACGTTTGTGTATAACGTTTCACACGCTGTTCAGGAAGTTCCGGAAGATCCGACTTAATTTGCTGGATCAACTCATCACTTAGAATAAGCGGCTGCAAATCTGGTTCAGGAAAATAGCGATAATCATAAGCCATTTCCTTCGACCGCAAAACGGATGTGATTCCTGTTGCAGCATCAAAATTCAAGGTATTTTGGTCAATCTTCTCACCTTGCTCTATTAGCTCCACCTGGCGGCGAAATTCGTAATTAACTGCACGCTGAAGATTTCTTATGGAGTTTAAATTTTTTACTTCGCAACGTGAACCGTATTCGGGAGCTCCTTTTAAGCGTACCGAAATATTTGCGTCGCAACGTAAACTGCCTTCTTCCATATTTCCATCGCAAACATCCAGATACCGCACCAACTTTCGAACTTCGGTCAAATACGCGGCAGCTTCTTCGGCTGTGCGTAGATCTGGCTCAGACACGATTTCTATTAGCGGCACCCCTGCCCTGTTCAAATCAATAAGCGAATTTCGGGGATCTTTATCATGAATGCTTTTGCCCGCATCCTCTTCCATATGGATCCGGTTTAACCGGATTTTTTTTACACTGCCATCTTTAAGGTTTATCGGCACATAACCTTTTTGACAAATAGGTAATTCATCTTGTGTGATTTGGTAACCTTTTGGAAGATCGGCATAAAAATAATTCTTACGGTCGAAACGGTTAACCTTATTTATTGTGCAATTGGTAGCCAAGCCCATCTTAATGGCATAAGTAACAACTCGCTTGTTTAGTTTTGGCAAAGAACCTGGCAAACCCAAGGAAACTAAACTGGTATGGTGATTGGGCTCTGCGCCAAAAGTCGCCGGATCTGACGAAAAAATCTTGGTGTTGGTTGCTAACTGCGCATGAATTTCAAGGCCTACCACCAATTCATACTTATCGAAAACCTCTGGGTTAAGTACTTTTTGTTCCGTTTTCATTATTGCAAGGGAGCCAAATATACTATTTCTGTTTAATGATGAGGGAATAGGGTGGAAATGAAAAATTTAAGTTTCTGAATTCACACAATGCACGAAAGGTTAAACCATGCAAAGGGTGCGAAGGTATCTTTGCGATCTCTGCACTTTTTACTTTGTGGTCCTCGCGTGAAACCTAGCATTTCGTGAAGCCGTTATTAATTTGCTTTATTTCTTAATATACTCGCCCGCAGTCATCACCGGAATTTTTGAATTTTTGAAATCCTTTACATTCCTTGTAATTATAATGTCTGCCTCGTTGTCCATTGCAACAAAATATTGTAATCCATCTTCAAAATCTTCAAAATCTGATGCAAGTGCTAATTCAATAGCTTTGTCTTCGAGTGATAGAACATTTACGAGAACTTTAAATTTTGCCAGATATCTTTTTGCGTCTACGCCTTTATGGTGTTTTACAATAGAATAGTAAGCATTTGCAAATGATAAAGATGAAATAGAGAGTTGGATTTCCTTTTTATCACTCAAAGTGAATAGATCCTGCGCGTCTTTATAAAAAGGTTCACGCTTAGCTAAAAGATCAATAATGACATTTGTATCGACGAAAACATTCTCCATTATGAATACTTTTTATCAATATAGTTTCTATAATCTTTTTTCTCATCGTAATCGCTTGGAATTATACCTGTCAAGCTTTCAACCAAAGGACTAACAGAGGATTTCTTTTTTGTTTCACGGGTGAGTGAATTAAGATAGTTTTCAATTAGCTTGGAAAGACTAACCCGATGACTCTTAGCATAAGTTTTTGCTTCGTCGATTATTTCTTTATCAAGATTTAATGTAAGCTTGGTATTCATAATAGTATCTTACGTGTAAAAATAAGAAATTATTACGTAAGTTGTTTATAGAAGGGAATATTACGATACAACAATTGGTTTGAGCAATACTAGAATTATTTCGCATTACCTCACTGCCACTCTTATCCTGAGAAGCTTAATCAATAACTCTTCCAGCAAACTCAGATGAAGCATGTTTGCCCCATCAGATTTCGCATTCTCAGGCTCCGGGTGTGTTTCGATAAACAACCCATCTGCACCAACAGCAATAGCCGCTTTAGCGATTGTTTCTATCAAATCCGGTTTGCCGCCTGTAACTCCCGATGTTTGATTAGGCTGCTGAAGAGAATGGGTGCAATCCATTACAACAGGCACACCAAAGGATTTCATTTCAGGGATACCGCGATAATCCACTATCAGATCCTGGTAACCAAAAGTGTTGCCCCTGTCAGTTAAAATAACTTTATCATTTCCGCTATCCTTCACCTTATCTACCGCAAACTTCATAGAACCCGCAGATAGAAACTGTCCCTTTTTGATATTGACCACTTTTCCGGTATTCGCTGCAGCAACTAAAAGATCTGTTTGGCGACACAAAAACGCAGGAATTTGCAATACATCTACATATTCAGCAGCCATAGCTGCTTCTTCTGCCGCATGGATATCGGTAACTGTTGGTACACCAAACTCTTTGCTGATTTTCGCAAGAATCTTAAGTGCCTTTTCATCACCAATACCACTAAACGAATCGATTCGTGAGCGGTTCGCTTTTCGGTAAGAGCCTTTAAAAATATAAGGAATATTAAGCTTAGTAGTAATTTCGACAATTTTTTCGGCAATTCTGAAAGCGACTTCTTCGCCTTCTATAGCACACGGGCCAGCCATTAAGAAAAAATTACCCGAGTCGCTAAATTTAATCTGAGGAATTTGATGGATCATTAATTGCCTAGTTCTGATAAGAATTTAATACGCATTAGTTGGATTTCTTCGCGGGTGTAATCATCGCTTCCCAGTTCTTTTAAAGCTTCATCAATTGAATCGACCTCGGCACCTCTAAAATAATCGAATACCTCATCCTGGCGGTCTTCATCAATTAACTCGTCGATATAATAGTTAAGATTCAGTTTAGTTCCGGAGCTTACTATCGTTTCTACTTCTTTGAGAATGTCTTCGTAAGTGATTCCTTTCGATGAAGCAATATCATCCAATGCTAATTGCCTGTCGATGTTTTGGATAATAGATACCTTTAGAGCTGATTTATTGGCCGCACTCTTAATCACAAGATCAATAGGCCGATCGATGTCATTCTCCTCTACATATTTACTGATCAGTTCTATAAACGGCCCGCCAAATTTCATGGCTTTGCCCGATCCTACACCATGAATTTGCTTTAATTCATCCAGCGAAACCGGATAATGAGTACACATCTCTTCTAAAGATGGATCCTGAAAAAGAACAAAAGGCGGAAGATTCTTTTGCTTTGCAAGCTTCTTCCTTAAATCTTTTAGTATTTGAAGCAAGGCAGTATCTAATGTTCCCGCGCCTTGCTGTGCGCCATCGTCGGTATCATCCTCCCCCACTTCCATTACACGGTTAAGTATAAAGCGTAATGAATGTGGATTAGTAATGAACGATTTTCCCGATTTGGTTAAATGAAGTAAGCCGTAGTTATCAATATCTTTCGACAGATAATTACTTAGAAGTGCCTGGCGTAAAAGCGATTTCCAATAAATTAATCCATCTTCTTTACCTGTTCCAAAGCACGGAAGTTTGTTGTGATCGTAAGCGATAATTTGTGCGTTTTCTTCACCCATCATGATATTGATGATATGGTGATCATCAAATTTCTCACCTAGATCGAGTATGAGCTGAAGAACAAGTTTTAAGTTATCTGACGCATCGAAATGCGTTTTAGGTGCCCGGCAGCAATCACACATACTGCTACAGCCCGCTTCATTGAAGTTTTCGCCGAAATAGTGCAAAATCTGCTTTCTCCGGCAAACGGAAGATTCTGCATAATCTATTACTTCTTTAAGGATTTGTGTTCCAATTTCACGTTCAGAAACCGGCTTATCTTTCATAAACTTAGCCAGCTTGTCAATATCTTTCTCAGCATAAAAAGCAACGCAAATCCCTTCGCCTCCATCACGGCCTGCGCGACCCGTCTCCTGGTAATACCCTTCCATCGATTTGGGTATGTCGTGATGAATTACAAAGCGAACGTCCGGTTTATCAATCCCCATCCCAAAAGCTATCGTGGCAACGATCACTTCAACATCTTCCATTAAGAATTTATCCTGTGTATCTGCCCTTGTTTTAGGATCCAAACCAGCGTGATAAGGAAGTGCCTTAATTCCATTTAAATTCAACGCTTCGGCAACTTCCTCAACCTTCTTCCTGCTCAAGCAATAGATAATTCCCGATTTGCCCATGTTCCCTTTTATGAAACGGACAATCTCCTTCATGATATTTCGCTTCGGCCTTACTTCGTAATACAAATTAGGCCGATTGAACGATGATTTGAATAAAGTAGAATCTGTCATTTGCAGATTCTTGATAATATCTTGCTGAACTTTAGGAGTTGCTGTTGCCGTGAGTGCTATGATTGGGATGTTATCGCCAAGAGAACTAATAACCTGACGAATTTTACGATACTCGGGTCTGAAATCATGCCCCCATTCGGAGATACAATGCGCCTCATCAACCGCGACGAATGATATGGTGATTAAATTTAAAAAATCAATATTTTCGGCTTTAGCCAAAGACTCGGGCGCCACATATAAAAGCTTGGTTTCACCACTTAAAACATCCTGTTTTACTTTAGTTATTTCTGCTTTATTTAATGATGAATTTAAAAAATGAGCAATGCTTTCGGTACCACCAAAAGCTCTGAGCTGATCCACCTGATTTTTCATCAAGGCAATAAGCGGAGAAATCACAATTGCAGTCCCCTCGGTCATTAACGCCGGTAATTGATAACAGATGGATTTGCCTCCCCCGGTGGGCATTATTACGAACGTATCACGATTTTGAAGAACATTTGTTATAATTGCCTCCTGCTCACCTTTAAAATTATCAAACCCAAAAAAATTCTGTAAATTATCAAATAACGACTTCTTTGTCTCCATGTCCCTCCGGAATAAAAATTAGAAAGGCTAACTTTAAATATCAAAATAACATATTTTTGCTGGAAATCTGTACTTTAAATAAAAAAACTTCTATTGAAGACCCCTGCGGAAATTTTATCCATAGCCAAAAAGACGCTCGAAATTGAGGCTGATGGAATAAACGGCCTTATACAAAAACTTGACATCAGCTTTGCGAAAATAATAGATCATATCCATCAGATAAAAGGTCGTGTTATTATTACCGGTGTCGGCAAAAGTGCCATAATTGCTCAGAAAATTGTCTCCACGTTTAACTCAACGGGCACACCTTCTATCTTTATGCATGCTGCCGATGCGGTTCATGGTGATCTGGGAATTATCCAAAAAGACGACCTGGTAATTTGCATCTCAAAAAGTGGAAACACATCTGAAATTAAAATTCTTGTTCCCTTTTTAAAGCAGGCTGGTCACACCCTTATCGGGATGGTTGGCGACTTGAATTCTTACCTGGCTCA
Source organism: Pedobacter sp. (assembly GCA_036399495.1). Taxonomy (GTDB): domain Bacteria; phylum Bacteroidota; class Bacteroidia; order Sphingobacteriales; family Sphingobacteriaceae; genus Paradesertivirga. The sequence goes on along the minus strand of DASWMZ010000203.1, from coordinate 5,337 downwards.
ACAAGCAGATTTTGTTTTAGACACCACAATAGAAAAGGAAGCTTGTCCGCATAACCTCGCTCCTACTACCAGCACAACCGCACAATTAGCCATGGGAGATGTGTTAGCCGTTTGTTTATTAGAATGCCGGGAGTTTACCACAGAAGATTTTGCAAAATATCATCCCGGGGGCTCATTGGGTAAACGTTTGTATTTGAAAGTTAAGGATTTATATGTCAATAACAATAAGCCTGAAATTAGCCCTGATGCTACCATTAAGGAAGTGATTGTAGAGATCACAAAAAATCGGTTAGGTGCCGTTACCATAGTTGAAAACCGGCAAATCGCAGGCATCATTACCGATGGAGACATCAGAAGGATGATGGAGAAATATAATTCTTTCGAAAACTTGACAGCAAAAGATATTATGGGTAAGTCCCCGCGATTAATCGAAAGTGCAGAGCTTGCGGTGAATGCCTTGGAGATTATGCGAAAGAATAATATCACACAATTAATTGTGGCTGACCAAGGAAGTTATAAAGGAATTATACATTTGCACGATTTACTTAGAGAAGGAATTATATAAATAAAATGAAGAACTATTACGCAATAATAATGGCCGGTGGTATCGGCAGTCGTTTTTGGCCAATTAGCCGTTCGGTACATCCAAAACAATTTATCGATATCCTTGGAACGGGGCAAACACTTATTCAAACTACTTATGAGCGTTTTCTGAAAATTGTACCTGCTGAAAATATTTTTATTGTTACCAATGAAAGTTATTCAGCTTTGGTAAAGCAGCAATTGCCAGCTATTGACGAAAGTCAGATTTTAGGTGAGCCGGTAATGAGAAATACCGCTCCTTGTATCGCTTATGCTTGCCATAAAATTAATATGCTCAACCCGGAAGCGTCAATTGTGGTGGCTCCCTCCGATCACCTGATTTTGAATACCGAAGGGTTCGTAAACGACATTCAAAATGCTTTAGCCGCTGCAACGCGGAATAATTGCCTTATCACTTTGGGTATTAAACCATCTCGCCCTGATACAGGATATGGCTATATTCAGTTTACTGATGAGACGATTGACAATGATTTCCATAAAGTAAAGACCTTCACCGAAAAACCCAATCTGGATTTGGCTAAAACGTTCGTTCAAAGTGGCGACTTTTTGTGGAATGCAGGAATTTTTGTTTGGTCGGCTGCTTCAATTTTAAGGGCGTTTGAACAATACCTACCGGAGATGAATGATATCTTCAAAGATGGTATAGACCAGTTTAACACGCCAGGAGAACACGCCTTTATTCAACATGCTTATTATCAATGCACCAATATCTCCATTGATTATGGGATTATGGAGAAAGCTGATAATGTATATATATTACCTACTGATTTCGGCTGGTCTGATTTAGGTACGTGGGCATCTGTTTATGATCTTGCCGACAAAGATTACCTTGGAAATGCCGTTATCCCATCTGACAAAGTAATTATGTATGATTCATCTAATTGTATGGTGAATGTACCTAAAGGAAAACTGGTAATACTTCAAGGCCTGGATGATTATATCGTTGTTGAATCGAATAATACCTTAATGGTTTGCCATAAAAGCAAAGAGCAGGATGTGAAAAAAATCGTTGCTGATGTAAAATCTAAATTTGGAAACGAGTTTATTTAAGGGAAGGTCGAATTATTGAATGAGAGAATGTTGAATGTGCATATGTGCTATTTATTATTCTCTCATTCATCCTTCAACAATTCATCATTTTTCCTTCTATCATTCCTAATGCTATCATTTCTTCATTATTCCATCTCTATCCTCTGCCGCACTGCCTCATAAAGGATCACCCCTGCCGAAACAGAAACATTAAGGGAGTGAATTTCTCCAAACATGGGAATTTTTGCAAGATGATCGGCAGCTCTGATAATCTCATTTGAGATACCATCCTCCTCAGAACCTAAGACGATGGCCACAGGCATGTTATAATCGGGGGCATATAAGAAGTCGTTGGTTTTTTCAGTACAAGCCACCACGAATAAGCCGGATTCCTGCAAGAAACGTGTTGTCTTTAATAAGTTTTCTTCCCGGCAAACGGGAATTGTAAATAAAGCACCAGCGGAAGTTTTAACCGCATCGGGATTTATTTGTGCTGAACCTTTAACCGGAACAACAATAGCATGTACACCTGCGCATTCAGCTGTTCTTGCAATGGCACCAAAGTTTCTTACATCGGTAATCCCATCCAATATTAAAATTAATGGCGTTTCTCCTTTTTCAAATATAGCAGGCACAATATCTTCAATTCGCTGGTAAGTAACCGGAGAAATAAAAGCAATCACTCCCTGGTGGTTCTTAGTCGATATACGATTAAGCTTTTCAGGAGGCACCATCTGGAAATTAATCGCTTTGTCTTTAAGTAAGCCCTTTAACTCCTGTAAAATACTCCCGGTTAAGCCACGCTGAACATAAATCGCATCAATATCTTTACCACTTTGCACTGCTTCAATCACAGCACGTATTCCAAATATCATTTGATTCGATTCTTTCTTTTGCCTCGAAGACTTAGTGTCCATTGTTAAAATAATTAGCACGCAAAGTAACGATAATTGCTCTATAATGGGATTAAATATAAAAGGTTGCTGCACTTTACTCACATACTCAAAAGTTATCAACATCGTTTAAGAATGCAACCAAGGCTGATATTTGAAGTTATACACAATCTGCTAACATCCCATTGTGAATACAAACCCATACTTCTTAACAGAATATACTAAGTGTAAAATTTCAAATGTTTAGAATCTTACCAATAGCAGAAGCATTTATTGTATATTTTTGTTGAGATGAGTTTAGATGACCAAAACGATTATAACCCAGTAAAAAAAACTGCACATACTCCGGAACGCAGAAGCCGCTTAAGCAGTTTAGTAAGTGGCTTGGGGAAATTGCCTCCACAGGCTGTTGACCTGGAAGAAGCGGTCCTTGGGGCATTAATGCTTGAAAAAGATGCTTTATCTGCCGTCATTGATATTCTAAAACCAGAAGTTTTCTATAAAGAAAGTCATCAAAAGATTTTTGAAGCCATTCATGCACTCTTTCAAAAATCATCTCCGGTAGATATTTTAACCGTTACCTCACAGCTCCGTCAGCAAGGCGATCTTGAAATGATCGGTGGAGCGTACTACATTACCGAATTAACCAATCGGGTAGCCTCTGCGGCCAACATCGAATACCATGCCCGCATAATCTCTCAAAAATATATTCAAAGGGAACTTATCAGGATTTCGACCGAAATAATAAATAACGCTTACGAGGATACCACCGACATTTTTGATCTACTGGACCATGCGGAGAAAAATCTTTTTGATATCGCTCAGAACAATCTGAGGCGAGATTCAAGAAAGATGGACGATATCGTGCGTGAGTCTATCGAAACACTTGAAAAACTTAGGGATAAAGTGGACGGGCTTACCGGGGTACCATCCGGTTTTACGGGATTAGACCGAATGACATCGGGCTGGCAGCCTTCTGATCTTGTGATTATTGCTGCCCGTCCGGCGATGGGAAAGACTGCTTTCGTGTTAAGCTGCGCCAGAAATGCTGCAGTTCAATTTAAGAAACCGGTTGTTGTTTTCTCATTAGAAATGTCGTCTGTACAGTTGGTAAATCGTTTAATCTCCGGCGAAACCGAAATTGAACAGGAAAAAATCCGGAAAGGAAATCTTGCCGAATGGGAATGGCAGCAGCTTCATTCCAAAATTGGAACACTTACGGAAGCTCCGCTTTTTATTGATGATACCCCGGCACTAAATATTTTTGAATTTAGAGCCAAATGCAGAAGATTGAAAGCTCAATACGATATTCAGATGATTATTGTGGATTACCTTCAGCTGATGCATGGAAAAGGTGAAGGTAAGGGCGGTGGAAACCGTGAGCAGGAAATTGGTAGTATATCAAGAGCACTTAAGTCTGTCGCGAAAGAATTAAATGTTCCGGTAATTGCACTTTCGCAGTTAAGTCGTGCTGTTGAGAGCAGGCCTGGTGCTAGTAAAAGGCCAATGCTATCGGATTTACGTGAATCTGGTTCGATTGAGCAAGATGCCGATATGGTGTTGTTTTTATACAGACCGGAATATTACGGTTTAACCGAAGATGAAGAAGGCCGCTCGACAGTTGGTATCGGTGAAGTAATTATTGCTAAGCACAGAAATGGTGAGACAGGGACTGTACCGCTGCGTTTCGTTGGAAAATTTGTAAAGTTCACGGATTTGGAGGATGATTATTCGAATCAAGGTGCTCAAAAAGGGAATCCTTTTGGCGCAATGGCACCATCTGAAGATTTCGAAAAACCAAGCAATTTTATAATTCGTCCTTCGCGGATGGATGATATAGATGAGGAACCACCTTTCTAGAGAAACCAGCCTAATAAGACTCCGGCAAGAATGATAAACGGAGTTCTTATTTTGGTAAAGGTGAGTATCAAAAAAGTAGCGATTACGATTACGATCAAAAGCAAATCTACTCCGGGAGATTTGACCATTAAAGCTTTTAGCATAAAGATAAAACCAGCTATCAAGAACCCAACTGCTACTGCGTTTATCCCCGAAAGGGAATTCTTAATGCGGGCAATTTTCTTTAAGTCGTTCCAGAAAGGGACAAAGAAAAGCACCAAAATCAATCCAGGTAGGTTTATACCAAGCGTGGCAACAATACTTCCCAAAACCTGACCGCCAATACTCGCTCCTGCATTTTTCATAGACATGGCACCAACAAACGATGTAAAAGAAAATGTCGGCCCGGGTAAAGCCTGTTGTAAAGCAAAGCCAGCAATAAAAACATCGCCTTTTAAATAATTCTTCATCTCAACAAACTCGGTAAACATCAACGGAATTAAAACTTGACCGCCGCCAAAAATCATAATCCCGTTACGGTAAAAATTTTCAAATAAACGGATAGGTAAACTAAAAGGAGATGTTTGATTGATGATGGCTCCAAGTGTGGCAAAGAGCAACAGGATACCAATATAATAGGCGACTTTATTTGTGTTTATATTAGAAAAAAGTTTAACTCTTAACTGGTTTTCCTCGGCAGTGGTTTCGATTGCTGATGAAATTATCCCTCCTAAAAGTATCAAAATGGGAAAAACATAGGCATTTTTGAGAATCAATGTGACCATGACCGCTGCAACAGCAAGCCATATTAAAGATCTGTTTTTTAAGACGGTTTTAGCCAGGGCATAAGCTGCATATGCCACGATCCCAACCGCAATAGGCTGCACAAAACGCATTACCTGAATGAACTTATTTTTATCGTCGATAAACGAAAACATGATAGCGGCGAAGCATAAAATAGCGGCTGATGGAA
>DASWMZ010000202.1:0-14456 GCA_036399495.1 Pedobacter sp. | reverse complement strand
GTATATCCCTATCAAGGGTTTCCAGGATGAGCTAATGGATCTTTTGCAGTTAGTGCTGCCCGGACAAGCTTATGCTGCCGTAGAACCAACTCTGATCGAAATTATAAAGAAGCAAAATGGCGGATTGTTATCATTCGGTTTTGTAGCAGCACTTTTTTTTGCAACAAATGGTATTAGCAACTTAATGCAAGCTTTTAATAAATCGTCCTTGATTATCGAAACACGAGGCTGGCTTAGGCAAAGAATAGTCGCGATCAATCTTACGTTACTTATGTTTGTTGCCCTAATCATTGGATTGACCTTAATCATAGCCGGAGAGTATGCCGTGCTGATTATCAAGTCAAGCTTTACAGTCAAAGAATCGTTCTGGATCTTTTTTGTAAACCTGGTAAGATGGGTGATTCTTGTGGGGGTATATTTCATAATGCTATCGCTTTTATACCGCTACGGGCCAGCTAATACAAAAAAATGGCGATTATTTAGCCCTGGTGCCTGGATGGCTACCCTATTGGCTGTATTAACCTTTTGGGGATTTGGATTTTATATTAATAACTTCAGTAACTACAATAAGCTTTACGGTTCTATAGGCACACTGCTGGTTGTAATGATTTGGTTGTATTTCAACTCCTTAATTATCCTTTTAGGATTCGAATTAAATGCCAGTATAGATCTTTCTAAGCGTAGTATTAAGATTGTTAAGCCTAAATTCAACACCTTCAAAGACGAACCGGTACAAGAAAAGCTTAGTAAAAACGGCTAAACCAAAACTATACGCCTGTTATTCAACTACTAAGAATTATAATTAAATATTTCAACATTCATTCTTGCAGATTTACTCGGAGTTTGTACTTTTGACCCCGGAGAGCTGGCAGAGTGGTCGATTGCGGCAGTCTTGAAAACTGTTGAACTGTTAAAGGTTCCTGGGGTTCGAATCCCTAGCTCTCCGCCATCAAAATAGATAATTAGCCTTTTACATTGCGTGAAAGGCTTTTTTTGTGAGAAAAAATCTTTGTGGTGCAATTAGTGGTGTATTTATAATAATCAGGTAGTATGAAACCACGATTTAAAGTTATTCAAGAGTCAGTAATCGTCGAAGCCAGAATCACTGATATACTTGCCCGGTTCTTAGATATAGAAACTGCGTATTCAGAAACATTGGGAGACAAAAATTCTGCAATGCCATTTAACATGAAAGTACTATTGCTCACGGATTGCCGTATTTACAGCAAAAAAGAGCGCGAGGTACTTATGCTATTTGCCTCTATTAGGAATAAGTTTGCCCATTCAGCTGACATCGATACTTATCAGAAATGTTTTGAGCGACTGAAGGTAAGAGAGAGCCTTAAGGGGCTCCTAAAGATAGATATAAAGCAAGGTTTAGAAGAGGAACTTGCATGCAAGGAAATATTCGAATGCCTCCTCGTCGTTGTTAAATCGTTACTGGCAGCAGCGGAAAGTTTTCTCGACTATCGAAATGCTGTATCCGACTTTGTGGACGTAGATTACCAAGAGACGAAAGACATTTTAAAGAACATTTCGAATGATAAAACCCTCCAAGATGCTATCTATACAAAATTAAGCAGGGAGGATTTAGCAAGTTTAAAAAGTTTCGTCGCCAATAAAACGACGTCAAAAACCAGTTTTGAGAAGTATTTATCCGGGAAAAATAACGATAATTATTTATTTCGGTAGTATCTGGAATTAATCCATCCTTTTGTGACGTCTTTTATTGCGATGTCTTATCTTTGCATTGTTCCTTTGTCGTTATTGGAATAATCTAAAAAGGCTGCAACTTAATTGGTGCAGCCTTTTTTATAATGGTTGTCGGTTTTGTAGTTGGTTGGCTAGTATTATCCTTATTCCAGCCACTATTAGCAATTGCGCTATTTATCCATTCCATGGCAATTTTTAAATTTTTTCCCACTGTTGCAATGACACTTGTCATTCCGGCCGATTTTTTTTGGTGGAGTTGGTAACTTGGGCGCCTTTCTTATTTTTTCTACCTCTTCCGGGTTTAGGGGCGAAAAATTGTAGTAGTTATTAACAACTGTCCTTTCTACGATCCCCTCCGGTTTGTCATTTTCTGGTAAACTGCTAATTATGATAGTTACTAAGGTTAAGATTAAGGCAAGGAAGGCATAGGCTTCATTTCTTGTCTTTGGAAGTAAGCTTTTAACGCTTGATAGTTCCGGAGTTGATTCGAAGATTTCGTTTTTAGAGCGCTCGAATTCATCATAGGACAAATTTTTATCAATACTTGATTTTAGTTTTATCTCGATTGAGAGCAATTTATCTCGTGAAATCATGGAAAGCGAGTCGTACGACTTTTCGATAATCTCTATTAAGTCGACATGAAACTCGTTACGACTTCCACAAAGGGGACAGGGGTATTGGCCAAAACCCGGTAAATGAGCCCAGTACTTAAGGAATTTATTTCTCTCCTCTCTCCAAGCGTCCAAATACTCCCCCATGAGCAACTTACCAATTATCTTATTTCCAGACAAATAGATATTACCACATTTGTGACACTGGCAAGGAACATCGTAAACTTTATTAGGATCCAAGAATTTAGCGCTCGCTTTTTAATCTATTTACTACAAGCGATGCGTAAATTATAAAATATATTACAAGTAGTATTAGGAAGTATGGCTTTTCAGCTCGATAATACCAAAACGCCAACGGCGGCACTACAAAGATTAAAATATGAAGGCACTCCTTTATTAAATTCATATTCGAGGTGAACTTACGTACAAGTAGTAAAATAGTTCAAAAAATTCAACACATTCTAACATAAGACCGGTATGAATTCAATAGAATTTGCCTATCATGGTCTTATTCCTCCTGCGGTTAATGCATTGCTAGGTGAGTTCATTCCCGACTTGATAGCTAAAAGGGACGCATTCATCTCAGGGATTAACGTTGTGTTATCCGCAGTCCTAAGCGTATTAATCTGGATAGCCTCCAACTGGCGTATTCCCGACATGGCGATATCAATTGATTTTTTATGGAGGCCAACCTGTTGCGTGGAAAGTTGCACCAGGTTAAATGTATTTAACTGAACGCCTTTGAAAACACCTGCTAGTATAGATCCGGTTTCTTCGGTAATTTCACGTTTGATACCGCCGGATAAGGAGTTGGACGATGAGCCTGATTGACCCGTTTTAAAATCTAATCCGGTAGCAAGTTTAAAAGTGTCTAGTTTTGCTAAATCATCCTTAATTTGGGTATTGAAGGCGGCACTAAGGCTTTCAACCTCACCGCTATTTAAACCATCTTTAGAGGCCTCATCAAATTTTTTATAAAACTCTTCGATTGATTTATTTAAAACGTTATTCCTGAATGTGCTAAACACAGCATCTTGCATTGTATCTTCAAAGAAGTCTGCCAAGTCTTGAATGCCTGTTTTCCCCTCCTTAATCATATTGAAAAGGCTATCAGCTAATGTGTCCGATGTTGTCCCTGTTCTGATTTTCTGGTTTACTTCGTCATTTTCTTTTGTAAGAACCCCTATCTTTTCTAGCTCCTCCTTAGATTTACGTAGTTCGACAAATAGGGCTTTCGCGCCATCGCTCATGCGTTCCTGGGTGAACAATTCTTCAAGTTTCTTATAGTCCGCGTTTTCTAATAGGGCAGCATCGTCTATAGGTCTTTTTATCGACTTCCCACCAAAATGATATGGAGAACTATCTTTAAGCTCTCGGCCTTTACGGCCTAAATCGTTTAACTTAGCAAGTGTTTCGTCAAAATCCTTTTGCGCTGCGGAGTTTTGCCCAGAAAGCATTCCCTTACGAGCATCCAGTTCCTGCAAAGTCAGTCGTGTGATATTCTGCTGAATTGATTCCCTTGCCCTCATCATTCTGGCGTACTCTTTCTCGCCTGAATATGCGTTTTGATAATATGCTACATCGGCTTTTCGAGATTCTTCCCGTTTTGCAGCTATGCTGCTGAATATGGAGGTTACTATGCCAATTCCAGCACCAACTATTCCGGCACCCGCAATAGCTTTATCAAGTCCGCTGGCACCCGGAGCGGAAAATGCTTTTTTCTGCTTCACTAAATCACCAAATCCACCAACTACATTTGAAATGGTGCCTAAGAACTGCGAAAATCCAGCATCAATATCCCTCAATTGATTCGCTATCCCTCCCAATGCATCCGATGCCTTGTAAAGGCCATCTACATAATCAGTTTTAAGTGACTTTGAGGCGCCTTGAATCTGCTTATTAACTTTTGCGTATGTCGTAAACGTTATCTTCCCAGCTGCTAAATCAGCATCAATGCGCTTCTGAAGTTCGTTAATGTGAAATTGCGTTTGCTCCCGTGAAAGCTCTTCGATGTTTTCAAAGAGTTGTTGGTAGGAATCTAATGATCGGAGGTTGTTTTCATCTAACGCACTCACTTCCGCAACGCCTCTGTTGATCGCTTCCGATGCTTCTTTATCGTGGCCATCGGCTCTGAGTCTGGCAGCGATATCAAGATATTCTTTCTGAATTGCGATCCTTTGGTCTGAGTAAGTGCGGAATTCTTTTAGTAATGCCTGTCCTTTCTCATATTCCTCTTTTCCTTGCTTATCCTTAACCGAATCAACTTCATTCTGCTCTGCAATATCAAGATCGGCTGTGCTGAGTAGTTCAACCTTCTTAACCCTCTTTTTATTAAGCCGTTCCTGCTCATCGTTAAAAGCCTGAATGACTTTACGCTTTTCCGCGTATTTGATTTTTATCGCTTCCAACTCACGATCTTCCTCTAAAATATTTAAGTCAGCAGCCTGCTTCCTTGAGGTTTGCATATCCAATAGCAGGTCTTTGCGCTTCGCCAATGCAGAGGCGTATTGGTTTTCAATGGCGGTGGTGTTGACCTTGGGGGTTTTCACATCCTCGACACCACCTACCAGATTGTTGATTTTCTTTTGATTTACGGCGTATTTTAAAAGAAATTTCTCTTGTCTTATTAGAGCTTTTTCTTGCGCTATTAATGGTTTATTCGCTATTTCGGCTCTTTTATCACTAGCTTGACGCTCTACATCGGCAGAAAAAGTAATTGCTTCCCCTTCGCCCCCGACTATAGTTGAAGATTTAGCTCTAGATTTTTCATTTCTATTAGCATTGGAAATCTTTTCCTTTTTAAACCTTATATCTAATAATTTGGATTGTGTCTCTGCTAGTTTATCAGCTGCGGCTTTTGCTCTTGCGTTTGCAAATATGTCTTTAGTTAATTGCTGATAGGTTTTAGATTCCTCTCCATTTAAAATAGATTGGATTTTTTAATTTTTAAACGCTATAGAGAACTGCTTTTGCAACTCCTTTGCCGCTTCAACTCGCTTTTTATCTGCGATAGAAACATCTGTAGCCGTTTTATATAGTATTTTAAGATTAGCTATTTCTGACCCAGCCGACTGACTAGCAGCAGCGTTAATTTCATTGATTGATTTAAGCCTAGTAGCAGATTCACTCAATTTTCCATTGAAAATATCTAACTTCCCTATCAACTCAATTAGAGGTCCAACTGCGAAAGCCAAAAGTCCCGCTATTCCTAAACCCGGAAGGATATTAGCTACAGTCTTTAAGCCACCCCACAGTTTACCCGCAACATTAGTCGACCCCTTAATCGCATTGCCCATCTTATCAAACCCATCCTTACCGACATTGCCCATGCGGTCAATTTCGATGGTAGTTTGTTGGATTTGCTTATTATAAGCAGCTCTTTTGGCGGGGTCGTTAGTGAGTAATTGTTGCTCCTGCAATAGGAGTAGCTTAGCCATCATTTCCTCAATGGAAAGCGATTGAGCTTTATTAGCTACTGTAGTGGCTTGCGTGGCGGTGGTTAACTTAGCCTGTGCAGTTGTAGCTGTTGTTGCAGCGTTTGCTTGGGCGCCTAAAGCAGCGGCTGGGCCAGCTACATTCCCGGAGGTTATGTTACCCGACTTGCTGTTTTGATATGCCGCAACCTCCTTTGCGGAGTTGCCCATATCAACCTTTCTGCGTTGAACAGGTAACTTAGCGGCTTCCTGATTCCGCTTACGGTACGCATCGGTCTCTTTGTTGACTAAGGCAATACTTTCCTTTATTTTGCGATTACCCTTCTCAGTTTCAATGGCCAATCCACCAGTGGCAAACTTTAAGTCCTTATTCGCAATATTGGCGAGTTCTTTAAGTTGTTTGCGTAACTGCCTGTCGTCGCCTTTTATTAAATAGTTTAACTGTGGCATTTTAAGTAAATTTTAATTTCTGCATTCTCTTAGATAGTTGTCTCAGTTTATTCTCCATACCCAGAGTAGAACCCGAAATAACGTCATAACCTTTCGCTTCTAAATAAAAGCCATATTCCATACCAGCTACTATAATTACTGCCCATCCTGACGATTCATTAGCACCAAGTTCTTTCGCGTATTGTTCACCAGCGCGTAAACCTTCCTGTTTATCGGTTCCCTCAGGACTTAGCTCAAAGTCTTGATGGATCGTTTGTCCGTCATACTGGATAATAAACCCAATACTAGAGCGGAGATTCCCGGTTTGGTCATCATAACCTCCTTGGGACTTTGTTTTTAGCCTGGCGTATTTGACTGCGTCAAGACCAATTTTAGTAAGCTCATTTAAGAAAACCCTATTTACACGTTCAAGCATCTCATTTACCTGCTTCTTGATTTCGGCGGCAGTAAATTGTGGCTCTAGGCTAAATCGCATTTCTCGTCCTTATTGAAGTCCAAAACCTTTTCTAACAAAAGCGTATTTTGTCTCTTTTGAGCCGCCATAGCTATCTCCAGGTAAAGACTCTTGCATTTATAGACTGAATTTAAAACGGACTGCGCCGTAACTAGACGATCCTTATCCTGGCTGAACTCAAATAGGTCGATCTGTCCTTCAAGGTCTATTATCCTTCCGTTTAAATAGGTGAGGTATTCCTGGGGATCGATATTATACCTCAGACACTCACATAGGGAATGAATGGTTTCCTGAAGCTTTGAGATTTCCCCATCATTATGGTTTAGGGGTTCAAGGTTTTCCATGATATAAATTTACCCAATGATGTTTGGGCGGATTAATTGGAAGTATTTCACTTACGCTAACGAAAAACACTTGCGTAAGTGAAATCGAAGAGGCTAATTAATTTTAAGAAATGAAGCAAGCAGTGGCGGCCCGAATAGCTTGGGTATTTAAAAGAGAGCAGCCGGAGGTATTCGATCAAATTGTGGAGGGGTTTAAACCTCAATTAACAGATATTAGCTTGATTCAGAGAATGTACAGTTACTATGAGGGTACCCGTTCTAGGCATTGTGGTTTCGATGAGAGATTTAATCATAACTTACTTTTTATCTGCTCAATATTTGATTTATTCGATCCTGGTTCACTTTATTACGGGGCTATTGCAACCAAGAGTTTATGTACAATTTTAGCACGAGTAACCGGATATAATCATCGTCAAGAGGTTTCGGATCTAAAGAGTCACGCTCGTGTTTATATCAAGAATCCAAGATTCAAGGCACGTGTGAAAGAGCTATCTGAAGAGCTAAAAACGGCGACACACATAGGCTTATAATCCTCATAGGACTATAGAATAATAGGTTTGACGCAGATGCTAAAGGTTTTCAAGCGTGCGTTATCGGTTGCTGTTGGCTGAAGTGCTAAATTAGATAACAGACTTACATAAATAACATAGGTTATCTTTCAATCACAATTATTAAGTTTATTGAGAATGGAAAATTGTTTCGGAGCGTCCTTTTAAAAAGGGATGATATTTAAAAATTTACTTTTCTAGGTTATTAAGCACTTCAGAAATCTTCTTTATAAGGTGAACATCTGGAACAAGATTCTTTTCCAGTGCGGAATCAGATAAGATAGCTCTGTATTGCCTTTCTTCATCAGGTTCAAAGTGAACCTCGATTCCTTCAATTTCTACAACTAGTCGATGTATGTAACCATATGGAATTAGCTTTGCTTCAAACTCCAGTTCTTCACCTTTATAGTCAATTGGTATTTTCAGTACATCATCCATCTTATTACTAAAGTAGTAGAAATAGCTATATTTGCATTGTGAAATATCCTTACTATCAGTTTTCTATTCTTAATTCAGACTGACTTACTAATTACTTTTCATGAAAAAGACATTATTAGCACTTGCAGCTATTGCCCTATTATATACAGCATGCAAGAAAGAAGAAACACCGAAGAATGTTGTTAAAATAGAAGTATCAGGGCTTAAATATGACATTGCCCTCACAGGATATTATATAGATAAAAAATTCCTAGATAAGGCAGACCAGACAGGAGCTAATACATATATCGTAAGTGTAGATACTGGCAAATTGACTTTTAAATGCAAAAATTATTACTCTTCTTCGGTTGCATATAAAGTATATGTAAACGATGTTTTAAGGATTAGTGATGAATTGAGTCTCGGAACCTTGATCGAGAAAGGCATACATTAGCTTTTCCCACATGGCTAACGTAATTAGACGCATGAAACGCCTACTTATCACCTTTCTATTTCTTCTAGTAACCACAATCTCCATCTGCCAAGAGATACTCACTGGGCGCGTTATCAAAGTAGCAGATGGTGATACTATTACAATTCTAGTAGAAGGAAACAAGCAAGTAAAGATTCGATTTTACGGAATTGATTGTCCTGAGAGCGGTCAAGACTTTGGAACCAAAGCAAAGCAATTTACTTCCTCACTAGCTTTCTCTAAGACTGTAAGCATTCAGACAAAAGATATCGATAGGTACGGCCGTACCATTGGCATTGTGACTCTTCCTGATAGCACTATACTTAATGAACAATTGCTGAAGGCAGGTTTAGCCTGGCATTACAAGCGTTATGATAAGTCAGAGAAATACGCAGATTTAGAGAACGCAGCAAGAGCCAATAAAGTAGGAATTTGGAGTATGATTAATCAAATTGCTCCTTGGGAATATAGAAGAATCGGATATGAATAAGTTCTTACTTTACATATTAAGAGTTATTCTGATTGCTCTTACACTCGCTTCTGCTTTCATCTGCCTAGCAGTCCTTGCATCATCCCATAATATACCAATTGATGTTAAGCTACGGTTTATAGGAGCTCCTATATGCATAGGTGTATTAACAGTTGCCAGTTTTTGGTATCCGAAAAAATACAGGGTAGGAATATGACTATATATACATTCTTACAGCTCAAAGAAGATGAACAAGCTAATGCAGTTTGGGATTTAGGCCAGTTTTTAGCACATCGGGTTGATGAATCTAACGACTATGCGCTGTATGAAATTAACGATTTCTTTGTTGAGGTTACTTATCAAGGCGATATAAACAGAATCGTACGCATTAGGCCTTTTAGATCCATGAGATTATTGGAACTTTACTGGCAATGTGTGGAGCTAGGAGATATTCAAGACCTTTTATAAATCCTAATAAAAGCATTTGTGAAACTCATGATCTGGAAGAAGCGTTATTAAGAGTATGATCATCATTGAAGAGTCCTGTACTGATTCTTCCTATACGAAAATTTTAGCCCTACCTCATCTAACATACTCCTACTTACCAGTTCCTCAGTCGGCCAATACAAGCCCTAATGGCCGGTTAGAGCAATTACCTCACCCTAGTTAGTTTCGGATAAGGTATACAATTAGCAAAAGGAGGACAATAGAAATACAAAGTAACTTGGGCCTTATCTTCGGAATAAACTGCTTGGTAGGCCATTCGAGGGAATGTACTTGAATAAGTAAGTTCATTTAGGGGTTTCGGCCCATTTCCACCTGACGAATAGCTTTTCATGTCTTTCAAAATTACGCTATCCGATTTGATGCTAAAAGTCCCCGACGCCCTGGAGTAATAACCCGTCACTATGTTCGTCGATTTATCTACACGACTCCTGATGATCTCCATCTTTCCGTCCTTTTGAAAATTATATTCCTCTCGGAAACCAGAATTATCGTCCTGTAGACGCTCTTGAAACCACTTGCCGTGGATTTCATTAAAAACAATACGTTCTTTCTTGCAGGCAAAAAAGCTAAGTGAGATAACAACAGCAGCTATTAATGTTCTTGGTTTCATAATGGCACATAGGTTTTAATAGAATTACGCAAGATGTGATTGAAACGCTACAGTGACTAAAGAAAAGTTTGTCAGTCGCGAAATGCAGCTATCACCACACCCTCAGAAAGAAAAGCCACACAAAGTGCCACCGAGCCGACTCATTGGTTACAAAAACCATTCAATATCTCCCAATGAAACATCCCCCCCAGCAATTTCATGCCTTTCAAGGGACACATGCTTATACTATGTTAAACTACTCCTCATCCACTTCTAGCTCATATTTTACGGCAGTGTTATTAATACCAGTAGGGATAGAAATTTGGATTCCGTTCACTGTGCCGATGCAGGTGAAAGACGTTCCTCCACCATTTACACTTACTATTGCGCTGTTTGGATTAATTACCACCGGATAATCTGTATTATTATACCTGTTCTTGGCAAAGGGGGTTAAAATGGATCCCGATGCACCTTGAAATGTCGGGGCTGAACCATCGGCTGCAAGGAATATTTTAGCCATTCCTCTTCTTTGCATTTGATAACCAGATGTAGGTATAAGAATCGTGAAGCTACTTCCGGCTGGCTGAGATGCCTTTCCTCTTACTAGGGTCTTTTCCTTTTTTGATGGGAGAAAAGATGTCTTCTGGTCTGTCATGAAAAATGAGTTAATCGAGACCCTTTTATAACCGGCACTTGATGTATTCACCCAAAGCTTTATAAATGAAGAAACTTCGCTGATCACAAATCTTAGTAATTTCCAACCCGAAGGATGAATATATATCCCTGAAGCAGACACTGAAACCTGCCCGTCAGATTCAATACTCTCGAAGTCATCGCCTTGATACCATAGACATCCAACTATTGTCTTTGGAGTACTAAAAGCAGAGAAACTGATGGTAAATCCTTGAAAAGCGGATGACGTTTCCTTCGAAAGTTGCTTATTGATTCCACTAGGGCAGTTTAAAGTGAACGGGCTACTTACTGCTAACCCTGAGCTGTAGCTAAGGCAGTAGGGCTTTTCCCAACTTGAGTCAAGTACGTCCCATTCCCCACCTATCGCTAAGTTGCTTATACCAGCAGCTAAAAAGTCGCCATTATTTCTGTGGATATGTGTGCCAGAATACAGATAGTGGTTTCGTTCAGATGTCCTAATTATACCTCCGAATGAATCGATATTAGATCCCAGTATATTCCAATTACCTTTTACTGACCTGCTTCCAGTTGCCTCAGCATACCACATATGAACCACGTTCGTCTGGTTCAGGTTTGAGTCATTTAAAAGATGGTGTTCTATTGCATTCGTAGTATCTATGGAATAAAACACGTTGTTATGTGCCTCTCTAACACCCGTTGTGTTAATTCCCTTTATGT
Source organism: Pedobacter sp. (assembly GCA_036399495.1). Taxonomy (GTDB): domain Bacteria; phylum Bacteroidota; class Bacteroidia; order Sphingobacteriales; family Sphingobacteriaceae; genus Paradesertivirga. The sequence continues at coordinate 3,077 of DASWMZ010000202.1, read as the reverse complement.
GTAGCCCACCACTCGCCTTCACAATAGCAAATACGTTTTGATTGATAGCCTGTTGCTTGTCGCAATCGATAGTTAACTTTTCACATATTATTAATCCAAATCGATTCCAAAAGGTTCCCCAATCACTGTGGTTTCCTCCATCTATAGTTAAGTTGCGACACTCTATATGTCTAAAATCGGAAAACCAAACACCTGATATTAATAGATCGTCACATTTAAATTCTTCAACGATAATCGATTTCTGTCGTTGAAAGACACAAAGAGTATTAGATATTTTTCCTCCACCTGTAATACCGGAGGCAGGGAGGAACAGTGAGGTTGCTGTTGCTACATTACAATTGAAATTGTTTGGTATGTATAGCATAAGGTTGGCATTGTTAGCAGCAGCTATTGCTAATTGCAAACCGGAAGTATCATCGGCGCCGTTTCCTAGAACGCCATAATCTCTGACATCAATTACTGATATAGGCATATATTATTTTTACTTGTACAATGAAATATAGTTTTTTAATTGTCACTCATTATTCTCTACTCCTTCTACACTCCTACCGTACATCAACTCTTTCACAATAAAACACTAACACAACTTATTCTTACTTGATTTGGGGTATTGGGTAGACATACCTCGTCTAACACACTCTTTTTTACCACACCCTTGGAAATAAAAGCCAAACGAAGCACTTAAGATAATGCCTTGCAACTCGGTAGGTGTTATTGCGTTTCATCTGGCTTCTTAATCGTCAACTCCTCGCCCGTAAGGGCAAAGTAAAGGTTTTGGAGTTGATGGGCGTATTGAATATTAAAATCTCTTGTGAATCCGCTATCTCTTGTTTGATACATTATTCTCCCAAGTTGCCTATACCAGCAGAGTTCATCTGTTGCATTTACGCTTATCCTATAGCTATGACCATTGTCCGCGGTGTCTTGAAAGCCCATCAACAGCAATAGAACATCTGTGATTGGGATGCCTTCTAAATTAGCTAAAAAGCATTTATCTCCGGAATAAAGTATCGCGGAATAATTGTCAATGGTTTCAACTTGTTCGATTTCATCAAACCGCTGAATGTAGTTTCCTACCCTAAGATCTTTTCCAACCATAATAACATTTAGCTATGATCAATTGATAGATTTTCGTGCTGCGTTTCATCCAACTTATTTTTAAACTACATTAGCCGCCCATAAGCTGGAGATTTAACACCATGAGCTCTGATTTTGGTTTATTTGAGTTTCGGCAAAGTGCTTTGGATCGGTCAACTTTACATGTGAGCTGTACTCTAAACTGAGTGCAGTCTTCTTTCCTTCTCATTAAGACTGTTTTTCACAGCAATTCAGTGTAATTGGGTATTACTTCGATGAGACGTTTATACCATTTAATTAATAAAGAGGCTGTCACAATAATTACGACAGCCTCTTTATGTTGGGTAACTAAATTCGCAAATGTAATTTATATTGGGAATGCATAGAATACTATTCCTTCTTTTCGATAATTGCCGTTACCGTTTAGACTAGCTATTTCTGCAGGATCAGCCGTCATGTAATATTTGGCTACACGTGTATCATAGTATCGGTGCACAGGTACGGTTCCTGCCTCTTGATAAGTATAGGCATAAAACCTATCTGCCCGAAACACTTTCCACCCATTGTCTCCAACACGTATCGCATATGCGTTAGTTGAATAATAAAAATCCTTATTATTTTCGTTTTTAGAAAGATACCACTCCCATTCGTGAATCGGAACCGTTCCTGGTTGCTGCGTTGGAAAAACCCGAAACTTTGCCTTTTGAAACTGGGATTTTAAATAATTACTATTGTAGTGTATATAATAATTACCAGGTTCTTCATCGGGTGGTCTAGGTATATAGATACACCCTCCGCTGGAAAGGCGATACTCATATACTGGATAATTTCCAGCGGGACCTCCAAGAGGCGCCTTCTTTGAAGGGGGAGTTTGTGCAGTATTGAAGCTAGTCTCATAGCGATTCATAGTTCGGTAATAATCTTCCCAAGCTGAATTGGCATCAATGTACCTTTTAAACTTCAAGGTCACATAACCACCGGCCAAGCCAGGAGGAATAGTAACATCTAGCACGCGGCTTAACGTACCATATCCGTTACTGTATAATGTTCCAGTGTTGTAGTCGCTACCAGTTACAGTGACTTCATTAGTCAATGTGGCTTCATTCCCTTGCTGATCTAAATATATAACAGAGTATTTAAGGTCGCCTGATCCATACATGTTTGAGGAAGCCGACGTTCTATAAACCCATAAATCAATTTTAATATTAGTTGGGTTATACTGGTTTACTGAAATGTAGCCATTGTACAGGTACGCAGAATGTACTGTAAAATGCGTAGGATTTGCATCAGAGGTTTTAGGGGCACGTTCTTTGGAGCTACGAACAGAATTATGTTCAACTACCTCTTTAGCATCCTTTTTAGGATCCTCTTTAGCATCTTTTTTACATCCTGGAGCGAATGCCATGGTGGTAATGAAAATAGATAATAGAAGCAACCTGAAGGAGGTCAATGTTTTTTTCATGAAGTTTTAATATTTTAAATTGTTGGTGATGTGCTTACTCTTTAGATTTTCAGCTCCGTCTTTTCGACACTCATCTGCCGAAGGCCCAAAAATAGAATTAGAAATAAGTAACGTCGCATAAAAATAGGCCTATTACACCAAATGAGCGTCTTGCGTGACGAAATGATCTCTCGCGTACACGAAGTGATAATAAAAAATGTTTTTAGCTAATGATTAGTCTATTCGCCAAATTTCTCCAACTGCCCCTCTAAATCAATATCCCTTGCCATAATAATCCTATAAACACAAGTGAGTATAATGTCGCACATGTCATCCGGCTCAGTTACACGATTAACAGCGAACCATGCAGCTAAGGGACTTTCAGGCTTCCACAACCCCAGATCATTTCTTATGCCGACTCCAAGGCTAAAATGTGCACCTTCAGTGAATTGTTCCTCAGTCATGTTCATGAAATCAATTTGATCTCCGGTAGGTATTCGTTTGAGGATTGAAGTGATTGCTGTATTAAGGAGAGGGGATGCGGTCATAATATGCTATT
>DASWMZ010000201.1:0-18308 GCA_036399495.1 Pedobacter sp. | reverse complement strand
CAATTTACAACTTACTTCATTTATAAAGCGGATTGGTTCCATAAAAAAAGACCATCCGAACTTCATCGAATGGTCTCCTATATGATTAGTATTTCTTATTAAGCTATCTGCTTCGCTAACTTTTCGGCAAGCACCGATTTAGGAACAGCACCTATTTGTTTGTCTACAATTTCTCCATTTTTGAAAAACAGCAAAGCTGGAATGTTTCGAATTCCGAATTTCATTGAAATAGCCGGATTGTGATCAACATTTACTTTACCAACAACGGCCTTACCTTCGTATTCCTTCGCCAGTTCTTCTACTAAGGGGCCCACCATGCGGCAAGGGCCACACCATTCTGCCCAAAAGTCGATTAGAACAGGTTTATCAGATTTTAAGACTAGTTCATCAAAATTAGCGTCTGTTATTTCTAAAGCCATGATTATATGTATTACGTTATACTTCAAAACTAACTATACAAAAATGCAACCACAAATTTTGCAAGACAATCTGACAGGGGTATGATGAATAAGAAGCAAGATTAAAGAGTCAAGATTAATTCTCTAATTCAGTTTATAGGTAATGTTCTGTAACTTATGCAACTGCTCTATAAATTCATTACTCGGGAAGATTTTAACACTTTTAGATGGCATCTCAATCGCGATGGTTTCTTCAGAATCAAATACTGTAAACTTTAGCTGGCAGTTTCTTTGAGAATTTTGCTCTGTATTAATTCTTACCAAATCATCAATTTCAGTAATGAAAGTTTCTGATAGTTGATGGAGGGGAAATTGAATAGTAATACATTTAGACATTTTGTCTCTCAGATCAGACAAAAGATTCATACTGGTAATCTTAAGTTCCCAATTATCTTTTTGTTTGAAACGTTCGCCCACCGTTCCTCTTATCTGTATAAAATAACCATCCGTAAAAAACTGCTTAAGCCTTACGTAATCCTCCCCGAATAAAACAACCTCGAAAGAATCGCTGTAATCTTCAAGCATCAAAGAACCAAAGGGCTTACCTGTTTTCGTTGTCCGGTGCTGTGCATTAGAAACCAAACCACCTATAACGAGCTCACGATTCTTTATTTTGTTGAAATCTTCCGTATCAATTTCGTTAAGCTCTCCGCTTTTAGCGCGATTGATCAGAGCAAGATGCCTTACACAATACGTGCAGAAGTGCTCCATCTCAAACTTGTAATTATCTAAAGGATGGCCGGTCAGGTAAATCCCGATCATGTCTTTTTCAAATTTAAGCCGTTCGATCAATCCCCATTCAGGGCATTCGGGCATCACAGGTTCAGAAATATGAGCATCAGTAGTGCCGCCAAAGAGTGAAACCTGTGAAGAATTTAAGCTATTCTGGTAATCGTTATTGTATTTAATAAGACGTTCGATACCATTATATGGCGTATTATCTGGCTTGCAAAAAAATTGCGAACGGTTATAACCGAAACAATCAAAAGCACCGCTATACACTAGATTCTCATAAACTTTCCGGCTTACTGTTCTGGAATTGACGCGTTTAGCGAAATCGTTAATGCTAATAAAAGGACCATTAGCTATCCGTTCTTCAATAATGCTTTCTACCGCCTTCTCGCCTATTCCTTTAATTCCCGACATTCCGAAACGGATTTCTCCTTTTTGATTTACCGCAAATCGTAAGTTAGATTCGTTAATATCAGGCCCCAGAACTGGGATACCCATTTTTTTACTTTCTTCCATAAAGAAAGATATCTTTTCGATGTTATTCTGATTGTTCAAAACCGCAGCCATATACTCGCCAGGATAATGGGCTTTTAAATAAGCGGTTTGATAGGCGACAAATGCATAACAGGTAGAATGTGACTTATTGAATGCGTATGATGCAAATGCTTCCCAATCGGTCCAGATTTTTGAAAGTTGCTTTTCATCGTGACCTAGTTTTTTTGCATTGTCGATAAATTGAGGTTTAAGCTTATCGAGCATATACCTGTCTTTTTTACCCATTGCTTTACGCAGAACATCGGCATCACCTTTGGTAAAACTTGCCAGTTTCTGCGAAAGAAGCATCACCTGCTCCTGATAAACTGTGATACCGTATGTATCGGCCAAATATTCTTCCATATCCGGAAGGTCATAGCTAACCGTTTCCCTGCCATGTTTTCGGGCAATAAAGTTGGGTATGTATTCGATTGGACCAGGCCTGTAAAGCGCGTTCATGGCGATTAAATCCTCAAACTTATCAGGCTTCAGTTCCCTGAGATACATTTGCATTCCGTCACTTTCAAATTGAAAAGTTCCGTTTGTTTCGCCTCTCTGATATAGCTCAAAAGTTTTTTGATCGTCAAGCGGGATGTAATCGATATCAATTTCAACACCGTGATTTTCTTTTATGAGTGCGAGTGCATTTTTTATGATGGTAAGCGTTTTAAGACCAAGAAAGTCCATTTTTATTACGCCAGCATCTTCAATTACTCGCCCATCAAATTGTGTAACCAAAAGATCAGAATCTTTTAATGTGGCTACAGGGATAATATCGGTTAAGTCATAAGGAGCAATGATAATCCCCGCGGCATGAATCCCAGTATTCCGTACAGAACCCTCCAACTTCTCCGCTTCTCGAAGTACTTTTGCACGAATATCATTGCCTTTTAGAATATCTTTTAATTCTGCTACCTGTTCAAATGCATCCTTTAAAGTAATGCCCAGCGTTTCAGGGACCAATTTTTTGAGTGCATTTACTTCGGCTAAAGGAACGTCAAGGACCCGCGCAACGTCTTGAATACTAGTTCGGGCGGCCATAGACCCATAAGTAATGATCTGGGCAACTTGATTTTTGCCATATTTGTCAACCACGTAATCAATCACTTTCTGACGACCCTCATCATCAAAATCAGTATCGATATCGGGCATTGACTTCCTGTCGGGATTCAAAAATCGCTCGAATAGAAGATTATATTTAATTGGATCAATGTTGGTAATCCCGATGCAATACGCCACAACCGAACCTGCAGCGGAACCACGACCAGGGCCAATAAAAACGCCTAAATCGCGACCAGCGGCAATGAAATCGGATACGATAAGAAAGTATCCGGCAAAGCCCATAATCTTGATGGTGTTCAACTCAAAATCAAGCCGTTCTTGCACTTCAGGGGAAATATCCTGATAGCGTTTTCTCGCACCTTCCATTGTTAAATGGCGCAGGTATTCCCATTGGTTCAATACATCATCGGCATGAACTTTAAACTCTGTAGGTATTGGGAAGTTTGGCAGAAGTATATCGCGCTTAAGCTTAAGATGCTCAACTTTATCTACAATCTCATTCGTATTATCTAGTGCCTGGGGCAGATCATGGAACAACTGTCCCATCTCGGCTTGGGTTTTAAAATAGAATTGGTCATTGGGAAATCCGAAACGGTAGCCTTTCCCACCCTCTTCATCAGTAGCTATTGGCGTACTCTGCATATCGCCGGTATTTACGCAAAGGAGAATATCGTGGGCGTTCGAATCCTGCTGATCCACATAATGTGAGTCGTTAGAACATATGATTTTGACATTGTACTTCTTCGCAAATTTGAGAAGCACATGATTCACTTTTTCCTGATCGGGAATATTATGTCGCTGTAGTTCTATGTAATAATCTTCACCAAAAAGATCCAGCCACCATTTAAATTCTTTTTCGGCTTCTTCCTCGCTTTGCTTCAAAATCGCCTGGGGAACAGACGCCCCAATACAACACGTTGTTGCGATTAAACCCTCGTGGTATTTTAAAATAAGTTCTTTATCAATACGCGGCCATTTGCTATAAAGACCCTCCATGAATCCGTAAGAACATAATTTAACCAGATTTTGATAACCTTTTGGATTTTTCGCTAAAAAAAGCTGATGGCATCGTACATCTTTATTTTCTTTAGTAAACTGCTTCTTGTGTCTGTCATCAACCACGTAAAACTCACAACCAACAATTGGCTTAACGTTATGCTTTCCTGCTTCAGCAACAAATTTGAAAACCCCGAACATGTTACCATGATCGGTTATTGCCAGTGCTTTCATTCCATCTGTAGCCGCTTTTTTATAAAGCTTCGAAATATCAGCAGCCCCGTCAAGCAGGGAAAACTGGGTATGTACGTGTAAATGAGAAAAATCCGGCATCAGTTAAACTCCAAAAGAAAGAACCGAATTTAAGGAAAATTTAACTGCGCATAATTGGTGTTGATAATTAATAGTGGTCATAATTCTATGTAAGTGTGTAATTCTTCCCCAGGTATTCCCCAAACCTTTTCCTCTCTTAGGCGTACAAAGTGGCTTATATAGCTATTATAGGGCTATTTAAGTATTTGTTCGATTATTGTATACTATAGCATAACTAAAAGAATAAAAATGAGAAATTCTATATTCGGAATTCTATTGCTCTCTTTACTTATCGGTTCTTGTAAAAAAGAAACAGGTTTGGGTAAAATCGTAAAAACGGATGGCAAAATCGCGCCGGATGGATTCAATTTTGAAACGTCAAAAAAGGTAAATATTACCATTCGGCTATTGTCGAATATTAATGAGCCTTTAAAAGGAATTATTACAGATGTAAAGGCCACAAGCGGAACGATTCTACTAACAGGCGTAACTGATGCTTCCGGTACTCTTACGGGAACAGTCAATATCCCGGCGTATGTAGATACGTTAATGATCAGTCCGAATAATGCCGGCTTGACCCAGGATGTGAAAGGCTTGATTGTTAACCATTCATTTAACTGTACAATTGGAGGTGATAATGGAGGGTCGGGAAATATCTTAATGAATAAGGGGAATTCAAAAGTATTTTCAGGTAAGAACACAGATTCGTTCTCCGCTCTTAGCTATAGCTATGCAGGTACTTACGATTCGTTTGGCAGACCAATCAATTACCTTGATCCACAAAAAGGGGCAGTAACAGCAAATATGTTAACTTATCTCGCGGAATCTTTACCTGAACAAAAAGATGTGCGAGTGCATCATCCTGCATATGTTACCACTAATGCTACTGAGCATCTCAATATTGTTAAGACATCCGATGTTTGGGTAACTTTTGTATCAGAAGGGGCCCTTTACACGAACACCGTCGGATTTTACACTTATACAACAGGTAACCCTCCAAATAACACTAACCAGATAGGTGATATTAAAATGATTTTCCCTAACACTTCAGGTGTTGGTTCGGGTGGTAATTTACAATCGGGCGATCGGGTTAAATTAGGTCGATTTAATGCCGGAACATCAATTGGTTTTGTTTTATTCCAAAATTCCTGGAGACAAAACCTCAATACCGTAAATACGTCAGCTATAAAGTTTTATTCTGATGCAAGATTTAATCCGGAAGGCACAGCTGATCTCAGAAAACATTCAGTTCTTTTAAACTTTGCACCCGAAAATTTATTTATAATTGGTTTTGAAGATAAACGACGTGATGCTTCAGATTGTGACCAGGATTTTAACGATGTTGTTTTATACGGGACTTCGATTCCTACCGATGCTATTTCAACTGCAGGCGTTCAAGGAATGGACCCTCCCAAAGATACCGATGGAGATGGAGTATGGGATGTTAACGACAAATTTCCATTAGATGCTAACAAAGCATTTATTAGTTATTTCCCTTCGTCATCTACCTATGGAACGCTGGCATTTGAAGACAAATGGCCTAATAAGGATGATTATGACATGAACGATCTGGTTGTTAAATACAGATACGCCTATGTAACTAGTGCGAGTAACCAAGTTGCTGAAATTAATGCAAGCTTTATTGCAGTAGCCGCCTGGGCCACAAATACAAACGGATTTGGTGTACAATTGCCTTTTGCATCGAGTGCGGTAAGTAGCGTGACCGGCCATAAATTGACGCGAAACATTATCAGCTTAAATCCAAATGGAACTGAAGCAGGACAATCCAAAGCGGTAATTATTCCGTTTGATAATCAATCGACACTATTACTCGGTCCAACCGGATTTAAAGATTCTGTGCAGTTAAAAATTGTCTTAACATCTCCTATTAATCTAGCAACTGTAGGTAACGGCCCTTACAATCCATTCCTGATAGGAAACGGCCAGAGAGGTTTTGAGGTACATTTACCAGGACAATTACCTACGGACAAAGCCGATAACAGCTTCTTTGGAACAGCTGATGACCGGACCAATTTATCACTAGGTAAATATTATTTATCGGCAGAAAATTGGCCATGGGCAATAAGTTTTACCGAACACTTCTACTACCCTATCGAAGGGAATGGTATCAATTTAGCCTATTTACATTTTGCAGAATGGGCTAGCTCGGGGGGCACCAAATTTGCCGATTGGTATAAAAATACTGGTCCAGGTTATAGAGATGCAATAAAAATACAACAAAACCAATAAACTGATTTTCTATAAGGGGTCTGTTTATAACAGGCCCTTTATAGAATTTTAACACTTAGCGCAAAAAATCTTTATACCACAACCCAGAATCCTTTACCACTCTCTCCTGCGTTTCGAAATCAACATATATTAATCCAAACCTGGGGTGGTATCCTTCGGCCCATTCAAAATTATCTGTAAGGGTCCAAACAAAATATCCATCGACTTTACATCCTTCCATTTTTGCTTTCAGAATTTCGCCAAGATTGTCCTGAATATATTTTATTCTTTTAGTATCCTTGACCGCATCGCCGACCAATTCATCGGGGAATGCTGCACCATTTTCAGTAATTAGAATGTTTTTTATTTGTGGATATTCATTATACTTCTTTAGGATGTGATACATGGCTTTGGGGTAAACTTCCCATTTCATCTCTGTTAAAGAAACTTTTCTACTTTCGGCCTTAACAACACTAGCCCCCAGGTAAGGCGAAAAATAGGAGGCTTTCACAATTTCACGGGTATAATTTTGAAGTCCAATAAAGTCGAAATCAAAAGCCATTAAGTCTTGGTCAGCCGATTTTACGTATTTTTCGATTTTCTTTAAAACCGGTAAATCTTTAACAGGATATCCCAAACCAAGAGTGGGCTCAATAAATGTTCGATTTAGTAGAGCATCTACGCGTTTTACAGCAGCAAGATTCCTATCGGTAATCGAATAAGGTTCTATATGACTGCATGAGAAGGTAGTTCCAATGTTCGCATTAGGTAGTATATTTCTTAGCACTTTTGCAGCGGCGGCTGTAGATAAGGTAACGTGATGAATTGCGGGAAGAAAATTCTTTAAACCCTTTTTACCCGGCGCGTGAATTCCCAGAAAATATCCAGCTCCAGTAAAAACAGAAGGTTCATTCATTACAATCCAATTTCTCACCCTGTCACCAAAGCTTTTAGCGCATAACTCTGTATAATCGCTGAACCAACCAACAATGTCCCGATTTGTCCAACCGCCCTTTAAGTGAAGTGCATGAGGCAAATCCCAATGATATAGCGTAAGCCAAGGTGTAATTCCTTTATTTAAACAAGAATCAATTACCCGATTGTAATAATCAATTCCGGCTTGATTTACCGGGTTCTGCCCGGTGGGCATTACTCGCGGCCAGCTTATTGAAAAGCGAAAATTTGGAATATTTAAGTTTTGTATTTGCTCAATATCCCGATCGAAGCAATTGTAAAAGTCGCAGGCAACTTTCGCGTGATGGTTGTTTTTAATTTTTCCTTTACGGGATGTAAATGTATCCCAAATAGATTCGCCTTTTCCGTCATTATCATGTGCGCCTTCAATTTGAAAGGCTGCTGTTGAAACTCCCCATTTGAAATCTGAGCCGAAGTCTTCTTTACTACAATTACCTTGTTCCATCTCTTTCATTAGATGTTGATCTGATAATTATGTCAACATCTCGTTTAAATTAAACGGATGAAAGATAATAAAACAACCCTGTAAACATACAGATGATTTGGATGAATGAAATAAAAGAGAGGGTGTCTCAAAGGTAGCAAGTCACATTGTTAGCGTCATGGCTGAGCTTGTCGAAGCTCTTTGACTTCGTAGTAACAGCTTTTACAGGCTTAGGTGACAAGATCGACTTTTGAGACACACTCTTTTTTATCGAACATCCATCCGCTTACTCGTGTCATTAACGAAGCTTTTCTCGCTATCAGATGTGTAAGCATCATATACATTCCAAGCCCATAATAAAATCGGGAAAACAATAGTCCAGAATAACAGAAATGAAACTGTCGCTCCCAGAACAATTATCAATAATCCTTTTACTATTTGCCCTTTTACTATTTGTCCTAAACCGGGTATCACTGCAGAAAGCATTGCAGGTACAAGATGTTTGTGCTTTTCCATAATTGTAGATTTTAGAAAATCTATCAAATACGTTGCCATCGTAACATCAACATGGAATGTTTATTCTTTTGAAAAGCTCGCACATCAACCAGAGTGGTCCGTTAAGTAGTGATCTAAATTGATCAGCAACGGAAGGTGTTTTGCTCTCCCTGGTATAACCCCAAATTTGAAATATTAAACCAACAATAAAAACCCCAAGACATACCTGCCCCATTGGCGGCCAGTTTGGATTAGTATGCAGTTTTTCGAGGCTAACTATTGCCGCAGAAAAAGCAAAGACAACCAGTAAAATACCATAAGACAGTACTGGCGATAGTTTATAGTAGTAATAGATGGAAAATGCGATTAGAAAAGAGGCCCAGTTTACAAAGCCGTTATATCGGCCAAGAAAATTGAGGTGCGGAAAAGGAATCGACCAAACTATCCCTAGAAGTCCAAAAGCTAACAAGGGCACGCAAACGTATTGAACTGCTTTGTTAAATGAATGTTGGTGATCGTCATTGTATTGATCCAAAACAATGTCAATCTTCCTTTTCTCGGATGTTTTATTAGCCATAAATAGGATAAGCTGAACGCTTTAGACATAAAAAGAAAGGGCTCTTACGAGCCCTAACTAAATATTATTTAGCGTATGAAACCGATCGTGTTTCCCGTATCACAGTAACTTTAATCTGCCCCGGATAAGTCATTTCCGTTTGAATGCGGTTAGATATGTCAGCAGCCAAAATCTCTGCCTGATCGTCTGTTACCCGTTCGCTTTCAACTACCACACGTAACTCACGTCCGGCTTGTATCGCGAAAGTCTTTTCAACTCCAGGATATGATAAAGCAAGTTCTTCCAGCTCTTTTAGGCGCTTAATATAACTTTCAACCACCTCACGTCGAGCGCCCGGGCGAGCACCCGAAATTGCATCACAAGCCTGAATAATTGGCGATATCATGGAAGTCATTTCAACCTCATCATGGTGAGCACCAATCGCATTACAAACTTCAGGATGCTCCTTATATTTTTCAGCAAGCTGCATTCCTAAAATTGCGTGCGGCAATTCAGGATTATCATCTGGCACTTTACCGATATCATGTAAAAGTCCGGCACGTTTAGCCATTTTTACATTCAAACCTAGCTCCGAAGCCATAGTTGCACAAAAGTTTGCAACCTCTCTCGAGTGTTGCAACAAATTCTGACCGTAAGACGAGCGGTAACGCATTCTTCCTACCATTCTAATCAACTCCGGATGAAGGCCATGAATACCAAGATCTATTACCGTACGCTCTCCGATTTCAACAATTTCATCTTCAATCTGCTTACGGGTTTTGGCAACAACTTCTTCGATACGAGCGGGGTGAATACGCCCATCAGTTACCAAACGATGCAATGCCAATCGGGCAATTTCCCTTCTCACCGGATCGAATCCTGAAAGTATGATTGCTTCCGGAGTATCATCTACAATAATTTCAACACCGGTTGCAGCTTCTAAGGCACGAATATTTCTTCCTTCCCTGCCAATAACCCGACCTTTAATCTCGTCACTTTCGATATTGAAGATAGAAACCGTATTTTCGATTGCAGCTTCTGTGGCGGTACGCTGAATGGTTTGAATAACCACTTTCTTCGCCTCTTTATTTGCAGTGAGCTTCGCTTCATCAACAATATCTTTAATCTGCATCATCGCCTTAGACCGTGCTTCTTCTTTCAAAGAATCGATCAATTGGTTTCTTGCATCATCCGCAGATAAACCGGCGATGGTTTCTAATTGAGAAATGTGTTGATTTTTTAAAACCTCAACTTCTTCCTGCTTTTTCTGCGCTAGCTCGGTCTGACGTTCCAAATTTTTACGCTGTGCATCCAAATCCAGTTCTTTCTTATTCAGATTTTCCAGTTTTTGGTTTACAGACTGCTCCTTTTGTTTAATAGAGTTCTCACGCTGATTGATGTTGTTGTTTTTAGCGTTAATTTCCTGCTCATGCTCGCCTTTCAATTGAAGAAACCTTTCTTTCGCCTCAAGAAGTTTGTTTTTCTTCAAAATCTCAGCATTATTTTCAGCGTCCTTAAGAATCTTCTTAACCTTAGTTTGTGCCGCTACTTCCTGGTTTTTTAGTAAGGCGCGAAGCATAAAACGCCCCACTCCTATGCCTATCACCAGCCCTAATAAAATGTATCCAATTATCTCCATAGTTGTTATTAAATAAAAAAACCGTAACCAAATAAGTTCCAGGCATTGTGAATTCAGCAGAAGAAAAAGATTTCATCGGCAAGTGCTTCAGAAACCAAACGCTCCTATTGAATTAAGTATTAATAGTGAAACCTAATTTAACTACGGTCAAATTTTTTGCCCTATATAAAGAACGTAAATTACTGTTGAAAAAACTTAGTAAGCAACTGATCTAATTGATAAACCTTATCGGCCACCTCGGTATCCTCATCCACTCGCTTCTTATCGGCTTTTAATGTTGCAGTTGCGTAATGCAGTACACACATCGACAATAAATCTTGTTTATCTCTTACCGCATAATTGTCCTGGTATTCTTTTATACGGTCGTTTATAATTTTAGCTGCCCGCCTAATCACTTCCTCTTCTTCCATATTTACTCTCAACGGGTAAACACGGTCAGCAATATTTATCTTAATGGAGATTTCTCCCATTTGGCTATAGTTTCACGTTATATTACTTTTTCAGCAATACAATGCACTTATCAATTTCTCGCACAAATTCGTTAATTTTTTGCTTTATGTCAAGCGTTTTTTCGTCGCTCGAGATTTCTGCAATCTGTATACCTTCTAAAGATCTGGCCAACTTCAACGCCTTCAGCTTTTCTTCCAGTTCGGTAACTTTCAATTTACCCGAATCCGCCCCGGCCTGGAGCTCGGTATTTTCTTTCTTTAAAAGCTCATTTTCTTCCTGCAAAGCTTCGCACAACTCAATAAGCCGCTGTGTTTTGTCTAATACATTTGTTACCTGACCGGTTAAAGACATTGTTGTATTGTAATTATTGAGAAGTGAATTGGAACGAAAAAATTAATAAATGAACTTGGTAATTTTAAATCTAAAATGTCTTTTGGACGTGCCCCTGCGGGTCGGGCTATCCGCTACAAGTCCTCGCCATTCGTGCCTCATGGCTTTGGGCTTTTCGCTTCTATCCCTCACGTTAGCTTCACCTTAACACTAAATTTCCTACCATTTTTCTGTCTATTCTTAACCCTTTCTTACCTCTGCTCCTAGTTCTTTTTCGAAAATACTGATTAATTTACTCATTACAGAATCAATTTGTTTGTCCGTAAGGGTTTTTTCCTCATCCTGCAAAAGGAAACTTAAGGCATATGATTTTTTATTTTGAGTCAGCTTTTCTCCTTCATACACATCAAATACGTTTACCTCTTTCAATAGATTTTTTTCTGATTTTAATGCGAGCGTTTCCAGCTCTTTGAAAGTAACTTCCTTATTCAGAAGCAAAGATAAATCCCTTCTTACCGAAGGCATTTTTGGAACATCCTTAAATGTGATTTTATTCTTGCAGATTGATTTCAAAACTAAATCCCACTTAAAATCTGCAAAGAAAACTTCCTTCTCAATATCAAGCTTTTTTAATACAGCTTTTGAAACAAGCCCGAACGAAACCAGTGTATTTTCCCCCTTTTTATACTGATGGCCTTGCTGAAAGTAATCACTTTCAAATGCTGCCTCTGATAAACCAGAAACATTCAGGCGCTTTATAACCGCATCTACCGCAGCTTTCAGATTGTAAAAAGTAACCTGAGACTTAGCATGGTTCCACTGCTGGCTAAAGTTGCGCCCCGACATAAACACACCAAGTTTAAAGGTTTCTGTATAACCGACATCGGCAGTTGAATACACCTTGCCGAATTCATAAAGCTTCAAATCAGCATTCCTGCGATTTTGATTATAGGCAATAGCTTCTAACCCGGAATAAAGCAACGTCTGACGCATGGTATCCAAATCACTGCTCAAGGGATTTAATATCCGAACAGCCGTTTCCGGATCCAAATCGTATGAGGATTTAGTCAGCGAGTTTGATAAAATTTCTGAAAATCCATTTGCCGATAGCAAATCAGCTATCTGGTTTTGAACAGTTTCCTTATCCGGTTTAACCGAATTATTTAAAGAAGCCCTGATTTGAGACGGAATAGCAATGTTGTTGTATCCATAAATACGGAGAACTTCTTCGATAATATCAACCTCACGAGTCACATCAACTTTAAACGATGGGACCTTTAAAAACAAACCATTCTCGCTAGTATGTGTTATAGATATGCCAAGTGCTTCTATAATCTCCCTAATGGTTTCTTTTGGAATGGTTTCACCAATTAAACGATTAATATTTTGATATGATACGGTTATTTCAAAAGGTGCAACCGGAGCAGGATATATATCGGATATATCTGAAGAAATTTCACCTCCCGCAACCTCTTTAATTAAAAGAGCCGCCCGCTTTAAAGCTAATACAGTCATTTCAGGATCGGTTCCCCGCTCAAAGCGGAAGGATGCATCCGTTTTTAAGCCATGGCGCTTAGAAGTCTTCCTTACCGAAACCGCACTAAAATATGCACTTTCAAGGAAAATCGAAGTAGTCGAAGCACTCACACCCGATTCCAAACCACCAAAAACGCCTGCAATACACATCGGTGAATCGGCATTGCAAATCATCAAATCATCAGCAGATAACTTGCGCTCAACTTCGTCAAGCGTTTTAAATACAGTTCCCTCATCGCAGCATTTAACAACCACTGAATTACCTGCTATTTTATCCGCATCAAATGCATGCAAAGGTTGGCCAAGTTCATGTAAAACGTAATTTGTTGTATCCACGATGTTGTTGATTGGGCGAATACCAATTACTTTAAGTTTATTTTTCAGCCAATCCGGCGATTCCTTAACATTAACACCTGATATGGTTAGAGAACTATACCGAAGGCAAGCCTGGTTATCTTGAATTACAACCGGTATAGAACGAGAATTATTATCAGGTTTGAACTCCGAAACATCCGGCATGGTAACATGGGTACGGAGGTAGGCTGCCAAATCTCTGGCTACCCCTAAATGCGAAGCGGCATCTGCCCTGTTAGGCGTTAACCCGATCTCGAAAAGATAATCGTCGCTTACATTAAAATATTCTTTGGTTAACGTGCCCACTTTTGCACTTTCGTCTAAAACCATTATCCCTTCGTGAGAGGCCCCTAACCCAATTTCATCTTCGGCGCAAATCATTCCCTCAGAAACTTCACCTCTGATTTTTGATTTATTAATTTTGAATGGCTCACCCCGAAACGGATGGACAGTTGTACCGACTGTTGCTACTACAACTTTCTGACCCGCAGCAACATTGGCTGCTCCGCATACCACCTGTATTTCTTCAGCAGCACCAACATCAACCTTTGTAATCCTTAACCTGTCGGCATTTGGATGTTGAACGCATTCCTTTACATGCCCAACTACTAAGCCTTCCAAGCCACCCGGAATATTTTGTACTTTATCTACACTTTCAACCTCCAGGCCTATTGCAGTTAAGATTTGAGATGTTTCGTCGATATCTTTATCTGTATTTACAAATTGCTTGAGCCAGTTATATGAAATCTTCATTCTTTTTTAATGATGAAGGGCAAAGATAGAAAAAAGGTGAAAGGGAAAGTGAAAAGGTTCAAGCTATGATTCTATTCTACAACATCTCTTCATCAGCAAAACTAAAGTAGGATGTATTAGAGAAAATTACATGATCGAGCACTGCAATGTCCAGCAGACTGCCACCATCTCTCAATTTTTTGGTTAGACTAATATCTGCCTGGCTTGGCTTTAAGTTTCCTGATGGATGATTATGAGCTAGAATGATAGATGCCGCATGATTCTCTAAAGCCGCCTGGAAAATGATTTTAGGATCGGCCAGAGTGCCCGCCTGCCCGCCTTTGGAGATTAGGTGCTGAGATAAAACGTTATTGGCCCGATTTAAAAGTATGATCCAAAATTCTTCATGGTTCAAATCGGCAAAATATCTGTTCAACAGATTGAAAATGTCCTTACTGCAGGTTATCTGACTCACCTTTGAGGTTTCTGTTTCCCGACGACGTCTTCCCAGCTCCATTGCCGAAATAATGGAAATGGCTTTAGCTTCACCTATGCCTTTAAACTTTGATAGTTCTTTTACAGATAATTTCCCAAGCTTGTCCAGATCGTTATCAAATGAATAAAGAATTCTTTTGCTTAATTCTACCGCCGTTTCCTGACGACTGCCCGAGCCAATTAGAATGGCGATTAGTTCTGCATCGGTTAAACTCCTCCGACCTTGCGAAAGAAGTTTTTCCCGGGGCCGGTCTTCTTCGGCCCAAGATTTAATTGTGATTTTGTCTCGATAGGTTTCCATAGTTAAAACTATCAAAAAACCTTGCAAAACAAAAAAGGGGATACTTTGCAGCATCCCCTTTTCACTATAAAAAAATTCTTATTTTAAAGCATTAACGTATTTAGTCAATTTAGACTTATTGTTAGAAGCTTTATTTTTGTGGATTACATTTTTCTTTGCAAGACGATCAAGCATTGATATAACTCTTGATAAAAGAGGAGTTGCTTCTTCCCTTGAGGTAGTACCACGCAATTTTTTTATTGCAGTACGAGTAGTTTTCGCTTGGTAGCGATTACGTAAACGTTTAGCTGCGTTTGATCTGATTCTCTTTAAAGCTGATTTATGATTTGCCATTTGTAAGCTGTTTGTTCGTCTTATTTTCGGACTGCAAATATAAGGTGAACTATTTGAAATACAAACACTATTGCCAAAATTATTTCTTTATCAAAAATATTGATAATCCCTTATCTTCACCTATCTGATACCTATGTTAAAAAGATTATTATTTGCTGTGTTCTTGCTTGCTATCATAGGCATATGTGCATCCTGGGGTTTCTTTGCGCATGCCAAAATAAATCGGCTTGCGGTCTTTACTTTGCCGCCAGCTATGATTAAATTTTATAAAAACAACATCGGCTATTTAGAGTACCATGCTGTTGATCCTGATAAACGCCGCTATACTGATACTGCCGAAGCTGCCCGTCATTATTTAGATGCGGATCATTATGGCCTTGCACCTTTCGATAGTATCCCTCCTAAATGGAAGGATGCGGTTGCTAAATATACAGAAGATACGTTAAAGGCTTATGGCATTGTGCCCTGGCAAATCCAAAAATCTTATTATAATCTGGTAAAAGCTTTTGAAGAACGAGACTCTTTCAGAATCCTAAAATTGTCTGCCGACTTGGGGCATTATGTCTCAGACGCTCATGTCCCGTTACACACAACGGAAAACTATAACGGACAGCTCACTCACCAGGAAGGGATTCATGCTTTTTGGGAAAGCAGGCTGCCAGAGTTGTTCTCAAAACAGTATGATTTTTTTGTAGGTAAGGCCCGGTATATCGAAAACCCATTGAACGAAGCTTGGAAAATTCTCAAAAAAACAAACTCGTACAAAGATTCTGTACTCCTGATCGAAGCTCGGCTTTCCAAAAAATTTCCAACCGACAGAAAATATGGTTTCTTTGAACGGAACGGAAAAGTTGTGAGAGATTATTCTGAAGAGTATTCAACAGCTTATCATAAAGCCTTAAACGGGATGGTAGAACGCCAAATGCAAGCGTCAATTTTCGCCACAGGCAGCTTCTGGTATTCCGCTTGGGTAGATGCCGGCCAGCCTGAATTAAAGCGATTTTCTAAGCGCAATACCAACCTGCCAGAGCAAACTCTTACATCGCCTCTCAACGACCGAATAATTGCCCGCCCGGAAAATTAATGCTTCTTCGATTTCTTCGTAATCAATCCGTATAGTATAGGCAGTATGGAGAAAATTGTAATCAGTAAAATAATAAAGGAGAAATTATCCTTAAAGAATGGGGCATTCCCCAATAAGAAACCGGCAAACAGAAATATAATAATCCAGCTTGCCCCGCCGGCAATGTTATAAGCAGCAAAACGAGCACGATTCATTTTGCCAACCCCCGCTACAAACGGGGCCAGTGTTCGGATGATTGGCACGTACCTGCTAAATACAACAGCCTTAGCGCCATGCTTATTAAAAAATTCTTGCGTTTGAACATAATATGAAAGCTTCAAAATCTTGTTGTGTTCCTTAAAAATCCGCACACCGATTGCCCTACCCATTTCGTAATTGATAGTATTGCCCAAAATGGCTGCGATCATTAGCAATAATGTCATTAAATAAATATTCAGTCCTGTATCGCCTGTTGCAATTAAGGCTCCTGCAGCAAACAGCAAGGAATCTCCCGGAAGGAAAGGCGTAACTACAAATCCGGTTTCTGCAAATATGATCATGAAAAGAATGAGGTAAGTCCAGGTTCGATATTCGCTTACTATTTCTACAAGATGTTTATCTATATGAAGAATAAAATCAATGAGTGATTGTATAATTTCCAAGGTGTGTTTGTTTTATGCTGGCCAAAAATAGAAATACTTATTCATATCAATAAACAAAAATCCGGTGGTTAAACCGGATTTAAATTGTGTTATGTGACAGATTTGTATTATGCGTAGCTGTTAAGCATTACAGGCATCACGAGCATCAGCACATCTTCCCGCTCATCATTAGTTTGGGGAAACAGTAGCCCAGCTCTGTTTGGTGTGCTCATCTCAATCGTTACTTCTTCACCGCTAAGGTTATTTAACATTTCGATTAAAAACTTTGCGTTAAAGCCGATTTCCATATCATCTCCTTCATATTGGCAGCCTAAACGTTCGTGCGCTTCATTTGAGAAATCAATATCCTCTGAAGAAATATTTAATTCGCTTCCCGTGATTTTCAAACGTACCTGGTGTGTAGTTTTATTCGCGAAAATTACCACACGGCGTAAAGAGTTTAAAAACAACGACCTATCGAGGGTTAATTTATTATTATTGTTTTGAGGAATTACAGCTTCATAATCCGGGTAACGCTCGTCAATTAAACGGCAAATAAGATTGATATTACCGAATTTGAAGAAAGCGCTTGTACTGTTATATTCGACTGAGACATTTACATCGTCTGAAGGTAGTGATGATTTCAATAAGGTTAACGCCTTCTTAGGAAGGATGAAAGACGCAGAAGAATCTGCCTTAGCATCCATACGGCGATAACGCACCAACTTATGAGCATCTGTAGATACAAATGTCAAATGTTGAGGAGTTAGCTGGCAATAAACACCTGTCATAGCAGGGCGAAGCTCATCGTTACTTACAGCGAAAATTGTTTTGTTAATGGCTTCGGCTAAAACGGATGCCGGTACATTTACAGAAGAGGCATTTTCTACTACAGGAATTTTCGGGAAATCTTCACCATTTTCGCCACTTAACTTATACTTTCCGTCGCCTGCGCTGATCTCAATCGCAAATGTATTGTCATCAATAGTGAATGCTATTGGCTGATCGGGCAAAGTTTTAAGCGTTTCTAAAAGTATCTTAGATGGAATAGCGATTTTTCCTTCCTCCTTTGATTCGACGATTAAAGAGGTTGTCATACTGGTCTGCAAATCGGTCGCAGAAATGGTTAATACATTATCTTTTATTTCGAACAGGAAATTCTCCAATATAGGCAATACCGTACTGCTGCTTGATGCACCATTTACTGCCTGCAATTGCTTTAACAAAGTGGACGTCGAAACAATAAACCTCATATCTTATCTATATTATCTTAAACGGTATCTAACAAATCTAATGTCTCTGACGAAAAGAAAACATCACTCATCAAAATTAGAAATTCAAAGTACATCCCGAAAAACAAAATGCTAACATTTGAAGAAGAATGTTAACAATAAATATCTCCAATCACTAATTGACTGAAGCGTATTTTTGTTTCCTGTAAAAGTGGTATCCTACAGCGAATATAACTAGCAAAAGCAAAGGAAGAATAATATTAACCGCCTGCCAGTATACTTTTTCAGTTTTAATTCTCGCTTTGTCGAGTAACCTAACTTTGATCTCTTTATTTCTTAATTCGATGATCCCGGAATCGTCTGTAAGGTAATCGGCAATGTTGAGTAGCAAATTTTTATTTCCGAACTGTTGCTCCGTATATCGGTCAA
>DASWMZ010000200.1:0-4384 GCA_036399495.1 Pedobacter sp. | reverse complement strand
TGCATCCCGAAATTTAAAATCCTAACATTTGAAGTAGAATGTTAACAATAAACCTTTACAACACTAATTTACTGAAGCGTATTTTTGTTTTCTGTAAAAATGATACACCACAGCAAATACGATCAGCAACAGTAAAGGGAGAATGATATTAACTGCTTGCCAATATACTTTTTCCGTTTTAATTCTCGCTTTATCAAGCAATCGAATTTTGATCTCCTTATTTCTTAGCTCTATTATACCAGAATCGTCGGTCAGGTAATCAACTATATTTAACAAAAAGTTTTTATTCCCGAACTGCTGTTCAGTAAATCTATCGAAACCTAAAGGAAAGGGCGAACCATCTTTGCTGCTAATTTGATTCTTTAAAATATCTCCATCTGCAATGACAATCATCTTTGCCGGCGCACTTTTCGAGGGTATAATAACTCTTTCTTTAATAGCTTCCGGTGTTGGTCTGTTAGCAAAAACTGACGGAAATTTTCCTTCCAGTAATACTCCAACTGTTTTAGGGGCGCTTTTGAAGGATTCGGGATCAGGTTCCTGCTCTACCATTTGAAGTGAAATGAGGGATGGTACGCTTACTAGCCGGCTATATGGCGATGAACTCAGTATGACCTGCTTTTTCACATCCGCGACAGCGATTGTATCTATTGTGCTTGCGAATTCACTTTTGATACCGTCAAGATTTTTAACTAAAGGATGCTTTGAGGTTGGAATGAATATTGGATTAAACAACCATGGGACTAACTGAATCTGAGCCTGCCCGCCTACCTTCCCCACATTGAGCGGTATTTGTGCGCAATTCATATCGGCAATAAGATTGTAATTAATCCTTACCCCGTATTTGAAAAGCATATCATCCAGGTTTAGTTTCTTGGCAAAGGCAAGTTGAGAACGCATACTTCTCAGGCTGTCAAGTTCGGCATTCACGTTATCGACAGTCCATAAAATTCTTCCGCCACGCATTAAAAAATAATCAATCTTATATTTTTCGGCTTCCGAAAATTCTCCATCCGGTTTCGGGACGACCAAGACTTTAAGCCGATTTAAACCATCAAATGTGATCGCTTCTAAATTCACTCTGCCGGCTTCAAAACCAAATTGAAGAGAATTCATGGCATCTGCAAGTTGCAGATCTGACAATTCTCCATTGCCTTCCGTAAAACCAATTCTGGGCTTACCTCCACTCAACGCTTTTTTGATTGCACTTGTAAACGCATATTCCAGATTCTGGATAGAATTATTCAAAACATCTTCGGGTGATGCCCCGATTTTACTTTGGAGTAAATTAACAGCAATCTGCTTATCGCGATAAGTGACTAATGCCGCTGGAAATATAATTTTTTGAGTTAGTCCATCCTCCGTGTTAACAGAAAGATTGGTAGGCTGCAACCCTTGTTCTACCAATCGCCGGTAGTTTTGCTCCTGGTTTTGTTGGTTACCCGATGAAGGATTCACAAAATCGAACCGTATATTTTTATTGGAATACGCCTGGTAATCATCCAAAATATCTCGAGTTGAATTGCGCAACCTTTTAAAGCCTGCAGGAAAATCACCCTCGAGGTAAACAGTAACTTGCACCGGTTCATTGATTTTCACAAGAACATTTTTTGTGTTCTTTGAAAGGGTGAAACGTTTATCGCTGGTGAAATCAAAACGTTCAAAGAAATAGGAAGAGGCGATATTAAGAAGGAAGATAATTACAATAAAAATGGCCAGATAAGTTAGATCTGTCTTTTTCAGGTTTACCATTTCCGGCCTCCAATTACTGTTTTGGTTATCACTAAAAAGAGACCGATTAAACTCAGAAAATAGATAAGGTCGCGGGTATCGAGCACTCCGCGGCTTATCGACTGGTAATGTTCATTAATTCCCAGAGAAGAGATAAACGTATCGATTGAACTAAAAGTTAGAAGTTTGCTTAGCGAATCGAAGGCGTTAAACGCGAAAAAGCAAAGAAATACGCCTATCGCAAAAGCAATGATTTGGTTTTTTGTAATTGATGACGCAAAAATACCTATGGCAACAAAGGAAGCAGCTAATAGAAACAGACCGATGTAAGACCCAATTACCGCACCCGAATCTACATTCCCCGGTGTTACGCCTAATTCATAAACTGTATAGTAATAAATTAAAGTGGGAATTAACGCTAATAATACAACCACAACGCAAGCGAGGTATTTCCCTAAAACGATTTGCCATTCGGTTAATGGCCTTGTAGCAAGTAGTTCGAATGTGCCTTCCTTATGTTCTTCGGATAAAGACCGCATTGTCAATGCGGGGATCATGAACATAAAAATATATGGAGCTGTGTTGAACAAGCTATCCAGGCCTGCATAACCATAATCAAGTATGCTAGAGTCTGGAAAAACCCATAAAAAAAGGCTCATCACCAGTAAGAAAATTCCAATGGTAATGTAGGCCACCAGCGAACTTAGGAATCCGTTTATTTCTTTATTGAATAGTGTAAGCATGAGAATTCTTGCTGCCGAAATTACTTACAATATGTTCTAAAACAAAAAAACCTTATCAGTATTACTGACAAGGTTTTTTTAATATATTTATCTTAATTAAAAGTGGAATTGCACTCCAAGCTTTGGAGCAAAGAAATCCGCACCGATAGAGAAGGAACTACTACCCGAATTATCGATTTTCTTTCCATCATTATCTTTTAGTGTTGTACTAATATAATTTATCCCATTAAAACCCAATTCAATTGCAACTCTTTTGGTTGGAAAAAAAGCAAATCCCGGTGAAAGTGAGACACCAATACTTGTTGATCCACCTGAATCTTGACCATTTACTTCAGTTGAGCCAAATGCAAGCGGAACTCCCAATTCACCAAAAAATTTAAATTGCTCCGATAGGCTTTTGTAAGACCGTCCAAAAGGATAAACGACAACGGCGGAAGTTTTTATTTTAGAGAAAGTAGGAATACCATTTCTAACGCCACTAAGCTTTGCAACTTTGCTAGAAGTGTATCCTAAACCTAGTCCCAGGGAAATATTATTCGCTACAAAATAGCTGAAAGTGGGTAAAATAGTAAAGGCTGACGGATCGTAAGAGTCATCAGCTTCTGACTTACTAGACTCATAAGACAAAGTTCCGCCTAAAGTCACTCTCCCTTTTTCTGTTTGTGCAGATGCCGTAAGTCCTGCTACTGCGAGTACTGTTACTAATAAAATTTTTTTCATTGTGATATTGTTGGTTTTGAGTCGGCGAAACTACCACTATAATCTAGTTCATCAAATAACTTAAACGAAAAAGGCTTAAATAAAATGATTTTACGAATAATTCAAACGATAGTTGAATACTATCGACAAAACATAAAAGCCTCTGAGGAAACTCAAAGGCTTTCAAGATTAGAGGATTGGTTGATTAGAATTTCAAAGCAACGTGAAATCCAATTTGATTGATGGAATTACCATCCTTGGACCAGCTCTCATAACGAACACCCGCATCAATGTCATTTCTATCAGATACAGGATAGGAAATCCCAATTCCAGGAGCCCATGCAAAAGCAGTTTCAGCACCTTTAGCAGTACCTATTGCAGCACCTAGTTCGCCTGCTCCGTAAAAATTCTTTCCAAAAAAATATTTCAAACCGGCTTTTAATGGAACAAAGCCTTCCGCTTTTTCGTCACTACCAAAAAATGCTTTAATAAACGTTTTAGTTTCGTCACTGTAAGATAAACTTGTGTAACCTGCAGAAACCGTTGCGAAAGCTTTGGAAGCTACCGGAATTTCGGCTTTAGCTGCTCCGCCAATTCCAAAACTATAAAAATCTCCAGCATCACCAATTGGCAAACCAGCTTCCAAGCCTACGCTAAACCTTGTTCTTCCTTTTCCTTCTGTTTGAGCTGAAGCAGAAAACGCAACTACTGCAAGTGCTGCTACTAATAAAATTTTTTTCATGTCCTGAATTTTTATTTTTTGGTTTTCGTGTAGACGAAACTAGTAATATAAACCACAACAACAAAAATAACTAAAACGAAAATAAATATGGAAACGCAAATTCCCTATGAGGTAAGAGTTAAAAATATCTCCTCTAGTGTCTTATTCTCATTTAATTCTTTTACATTCCTAAGGGTGTCATTGGCAACGATCTTTCCCTTATTAATTATCACAACCTCATCACAAACTGCCTCAACTTCCTGCATAATATGAGTAGAAAGAATGAGTGTTTTTGTCCGCCCCAAATCTTTAAGCAGTTTCCTGATTTCCACTAATTGGTTGGGGTCAAGCCCTGAAGTTGGTTCATCCAAGATCAAAACCTGCGGATCATGAATAATTGCCTGGGCTATTCCTACACGCTGGCGATAGCCTTTTGATAATGCGCCAATTCTTTTATGTTGTTCAACGCCCAGACCCGTTAAATCAATCA
>DASWMZ010000199.1:0-2916 GCA_036399495.1 Pedobacter sp. | reverse complement strand
TGAGAGGCGCTGATAGAATAATTTCCATTTTGGTCCGAAACTGTACTGACTTGAGTGTTCTTTACTGTAATGGTAGCACCCGGAACAGGATTACCGGAACGATCAGTCACTTTTCCTGTAACCGTGTTTTGTGCAAATACTTGAAAGGCACACAATAGCACTAAAAGCAGGATTTTAATTTTCCGCATAAGCATTATTAATTATTTATAGAAGGACGCAAATAAAAACAAAAAAAGCCATGCAAATGCTGCATGGCTCAGTTCATAAGCGAATAAATTAGACGAAAAAGGAGTTATTCCCGTTCCCTGCTTCCCATATAAATTAAAACATATTGCACCAAGGTGGCAACCGCCGCCAGCGCCGCCACCACATAAGTCATTGCGGCCCATTTGAGCGCATTTTTCGCTTTTGGGTACTCCTGGGAATTAGTAACGTTGCTATGCTGAAGCCATGCCAAAGCTCTCCGGCTGGCATCAAATTCTACCGGTAAGGTGATTAAAGAAAAAATAACCGTAGCGGCGAAAAGCAAGATTCCAACCAGTAATAAGGTTGTATTTCCCGAAGCGGCCATTAAAACGCCAATAAGCAATACCCAGTTTACAATAGTGGAACTAAACTGAACAGCAGGCACCAACTTGCTGCGTAAATTCAGCCAGACATAAGCCGTAGCATGCTGAACAGCATGGCCCGTTTCGTGGGCAGCCACGGCTGCCGCCGATACGCTATAACTATTATAAACATCCGGGCTCAGGTTGATTGTCTTGTCGGCCGGATTGTAATGGTCTGAAAGAAAACCTTGTACAGATACGACTTTTACGTCATAAATGCCGTTTTCACGAAGCATTTTCTCGGCAATCTCTCTGCCTGTAAGCCGGGCAGCAAGCGGAATTTTACCATAGGTTGTAAACCGGCTCTTCAGTATCCCTGAAACCAGCATACTAATTCCAATAAAAATGAAAGAAACGATCAATATTGAAGGGGTCATTTTCTAGTCCTTTTTACTTGTCATACTCAAATCTGAATCCAAATCCTCAGGATTTCCGCTTTCGAGGCAAATGGAAAATTTTTGGCAGTACTAGGAACAAAAACACTGATTTTTCCTGACAGTTTAACAGGCGCCAAAAGTTTAATGTGTTTTCCTTATGCCATTTTACTCTATGGAAATCAAATGGTTACAAGCTAAAAAATGTTAAAACACATTATATAATAAGATCAAAAAGTTATACACAAGGCCAAAAAATAATTTTGTGAAGTGCGGCAGAATTGTAATTTAGTGTCAGAATTTAATGGGTTAGTAAGTAAAAGGGTTGGTCGCAAGATCAGCCCTTTTTACTGTTTATTTCATCGCTTTAATTCTTCTCCTGTTACCATCTCATTCAAACATTTTTCTCATTCAATTCAACCTATTTTTAATCAATGGCGAAAGTAAAGACAGCATATTTCTGTCAGGTATGTGGTAATGAAAGTGCGAAGTGGACTGGTAAATGTCCGTCGTGCGGACAGTGGAATACCATGGTAGAAGAACTCATTCAAAAGGATAATAAGAAAGCGGCGAATGATTGGGATGACTACCATGAGAGCAATGGAAGCACTAAAAGAACAAGACACTTAAACGAGATTGAAACAAAAGACCGTGCACGTTTACAAACAGTAGATGCAGAACTCAATCGTGTATTAGGTGGTGGCATTGTCCCCGGAAGCATTGTATTGGTAGCTGGCGAACCTGGTATTGGCAAGAGCACTCTGTTCCTGCAAATGGGTTTGCAACTAAAAGATCATATCACCTTATATATAAGTGGTGAAGAAAGCGACGAGCAAATTAAAATGCGTGCCGATCGCTTAGGCATGAACAGCGAGAACTTTTACCTGCTTACAGAAACTTCTACGCAGATTATTTTCCAGGAAATAAAAAAACTAAAGCCGCAGGTAATTATTGTCGATTCAATTCAAACTCTTGAATCATCTTTTGTCGAATCTTCACCAGGCTCGGTTTCGCAAATAAGAGAATGCGCTGCGGAGTTCCAGCAATTTGCCAAAGAAACATCGACGCCTGTTTTTCTCATTGGGCACATTACAAAAGAAGGCTCTATCGCCGGGCCAAAGCTTTTAGAACACATGGTGGATACCGTTCTTCAATTTGAAGGTGACCGCCATTATGCGTATCGCATTTTGCGAACATTAAAGAATCGTTTCGGTAGCACGGCGGAACTGGGCATCTACCAAATGAATGATAACGGCATGAGTCCGGTGATTAATCCAAGTGAAATTCTCATCACACAAAAGGAAGATGACCTTGGTGGAATAGCCATTGCTGCTATGATAGAAGGGCAACGGCCTCTATTAATAGAAGTCCAGGCCCTGGTAACACAATCTGTTTATGGAACCCCACAGCGGACGGTTAGCGGGTTTGATACCCGGCGCTTGCAATTGCTTTTAGCCGTGCTGGAAAAGCGTGGCGGATTTCATTTTGGTGTGAAAGATGTGTTTTTAAACATGGCTGGTGGTTTAAAAGTAGAAGACCCCTCAATTGACTTAGCCGTAATGGCTGCCCTTCTTTCTTCGTTTGAAGACCAGGCTATCCCTCACGATGTTTGTTTTGCCGGCGAAGTGGGATTAAGCGGCGAGATCAGGGCCGTCAATCGCATTGAACAACGCATTGCCGAAGCAGAAAAGCTTGGCTTCAGCAAAATAATCGTTTCAAAGTACAACCAGAAAGGGCTCAATAAACAGAAGTACAACATCGAGATTATTATGATGGGCAGGGTAGATGAAATGTACCGTTACCTTTTTTAGAACCATAGTTTATACGATAAGGTGGATTAGGAGAAAATCAAGAATCTTGCTACTTTAAAGCAACCATTCAGATTAAACATTCCTTACCCATGAATCTCCTAAATCTTATAAATCATGGTTCTG
>DASWMZ010000198.1:0-2932 GCA_036399495.1 Pedobacter sp. | reverse complement strand
AGAAAGGAAGAACAAAATGTCTGTCATTAATGCCGTTAGGAACAAACTAATCTGGAGAGTATTTGCATGTGTTAGAAACAATAAACTTTATCAGAAAAATTATCAAATAACACTTGCATAAACCATAGAAATCGCAAGCGTCCGCTTGTGCTGCTAATACACTTGAGTAAAGTCAGGACGTTAATATTTTTCTAGCGCAAGCGTCCGCTTGTGCTGTACTTGCAGTGTCCCGACCTAAATGTTAGTTTAGTCTCATGAGTACCAAGTATAAAATCAGAGACCAACAGAAACTGTACTTTGTCAGCTTTGCCGTTGTTTATTGGATGGATGTGTTCGTCAGAACCGAATATAGAGCCATTCTCCTAGATAGCTTAAAGCACTGCCAGAAAACAAAAGGCCCCTTACTGTCCGTAGAGTCAAACCACCCCCTTTAATTCCCCCGCCAGACGGGGGACATTAAGCGCTTTAGCCAACGCCTAAAATGTTAGGCGCCCACTTGGTATTATGCAGGCTAGGCATCCAGTGTCCCCCGCTGGCGGGGGTAGGGGGTGGTTCTTTGCGTTCTGTGTGTCCTGAAATAGGTTTACATAGCTCACCACACTAGCTTAAGTTTGATGTTTCTGGCTTAAGTTTCAGTCCCAGCTACCGCGAGCATAAGTCACTCATGTTTTAACCTAACTACTTATAACCCTTCGCCTGCAGTTCAAACAATTCTGCGTAACGACCCTTTCTTTGGATAAGCTCTTCATGGCTGCCAACTTCCATCATTTCACCTCTGTTCAGAACCAGGATACGATCTGCCATTCGAACAGTAGAGAAGCGATGAGAAATAAGAACCGCTGATTTACCTTTGGTTAATTCTGCAAAACGTTGAAAAACTTCATATTCGGCACGTGCATCTAATGCGGCTGTAGGTTCATCCAGAATAAGCAATTGAGCATCTTTCATGTAGGCGCGTGCCAGGGCAACCTTTTGCCACTCGCCGCCCGAAAGCTCTACGCCATCTGCAAAACGTTTACCCAACATTTGATCATACTGTTTGGGCAATCTTTCAGCTAAACCATCTGCAAGACTTGACTTTGCCGCTCTAACAATCAATTCCCGGTTTTCTTTTTCCTTTATATTACCTGCAGCGATATTATGCGAAAATGTCATCTGATAGCGGAGATAGTCTTGAAATATAATCCCATGTTCAATCGCAAATCATCCAGATCATATTCTTTAAGATCGATGTTGTCTAATAGGATGCGGCCTTCGGTAGGATCGTATAAACGGGCAAGCAATTTTACCAAAGTGGTTTTTCCTGCGCCATTCTCGCCCACCAGAGCGAGTTTCTCGCCTGCCTTCAACGTAAAGTTTAGGTTCCGATTGGCCCAGTTTTCCGAATGGCGATACTTAAAACCAACATTCTCAAATGTAACCCCATATTTTATCTGCTCAGGAAAAGGAAGTGGCTTTGGTGCCTGTTTGATTTCGGGAGTAATTTTAAAAAACTCAAAAAAATCATCGAGATAGATTGCTCCCTGTGAAATAGTAGTGAAGCGGCCCAGAATGCTTTCTAATGAAGTCCTCATTTGTCTGAAGGAACCGGCCAGGAAAGTTAATCCACCAATAGATGTATGGCCTGTAACCGTTTTGTAGATGATAATTGCATATGCTGAATAATAACCTGCACTGCCTATGAGGGCAAAAAAGGTTCCCCACGATGCTCTTTTGATCACAAGACTTTTGTTATCGTTATAGAATTTCGAGGACAGGGTCTTAAAGCGGTCGGTAATAAAATCAGATAAGTTGAAAATTTTTATTTCCTTGGCAGTCTCGTCACTCGCGCCCAAAAATCGAATATAGTCAAGCTCCCGGCGTTCGGGTGTTTGGCCGCGGGTGAGTGCATAAGTTTGACTATTAAAGTACGAGTCTCCCAAAAAAGAAGGTATTATGGTTATCAGCAGCAGAACAATCAACCATGGATTAAAAGTGATCACACCTACTGCAAAAAAGGAAATGGTTATAATATCCTGGATTTGGGCCATTACCTGAGATAGTAAAACCGTGCGTCCGACCGTTTGCTGCCTTGCCCGTTCCAACTTATCATAAAAAACAGAGTCCTCAAATTGATCAAGATCAAGGGTAGCGGCGTGTTCTATGATTTTTACAGAAGACTGATTAGAGAACTTGTCGCCGAGTAAACTGTCTAACAGCAGCATAGCCCTTCCAGAAAAATCAGACAGGATAGCAAGGGCAAATTCAATGCCGACATACTGCCACACTTTATTAAGCGAATAACCTGGCAGAGCTTTATTTAATCCTACCACTTCATCAATAATAAGTTTTCCTATGTACAAAATAGCAACTGGTAATGCAGAACGAATTAATCGAATCAAGCAACTCCCTAAGGTCATTCCTGGACTTGTTTTCCATACCAGTCTTAAAAGCTCGGGCAGGTTTGTAAGTGCGGAAATTCTTTTTTTAAAAGTCAGCGTATCAGCGGTTATTATATTGAGAGGCGGTCGCTGTGTTTTGCTCATTTTGCAAATTAATATTTTATAGTAATCAAAAATTAGTTAAGGATGAATGTTGGATATATATGACTTTGCTCCTTTTCCACATTGCGCCAGCACGGTGAGTTTGGGCCAGAATATAGACTTCGACTGCTGCTTCCCAACCAATTGCCCCATTTTGGTGCAAGTATGCAGCGTTGACTGCGTGCAGGTACTTGTGCATCACCTATGAACTTTATGTATAGCTCAGAACCGCCTAAACATCGACGTTTATACCCCCTCTAGCCCAAGCGTCCCGCTTGCGATTTCTATGGTTTATGCAAGTGTTATTTGATAATTTTTCTGATAAAGTTTATTGTTTCTAACACATGCAAATACTCTCCAGATTAGTTTGTTCCTAACGGCATTAATGACAGACATTTTGTTCTTCCTTT
>DASWMZ010000197.1:0-46977 GCA_036399495.1 Pedobacter sp. | reverse complement strand
TCTCTCGACATACCATCAGGCACGCTAACTGTCACCTCATCAAGCTCATAAGCTTTGGGTGATAAATACACTTTTATAAATTGCTCGGGTGTATATTCAGAGATAATGGTCGACGAATATCCGATTGCACTAACAAGCACGGGTACATTGATAGAGTCGGATAGCCGTAAGTCAAAATATCCGTCTTTATTGGAAACAGTTCCTTTATACATACCATCCCGATAAATACTTGCTGAAGCCAGAGCACTGTCTGTTCCGAATACGAGAACCCGGCCTTTTAATACCCGGCCGCTGGCTATCTGATTCTGCCTCGTTTTTTGCAAAGCGATCTGATTCCCTATTACAGTATATTGTATGCCCTTTCCATTGAAAATATTATCTAATACTTTCTTAAGAGGAAGCCCGACAACTATCACAGTCACTTTTTGTTGCAGAGATACCAGGTCTTTGCTATAAGAAAAGTTAATCTGGTAGTTGGATGTTAAATGATTTAGAACCTCCTGGATACTGGTTTCGGTTTTATTTAACGATACTTTTTGCTCTAGTAATTTAGATTGGGCCAGTCCGGAATAAGTAAAGAACAGCCACATGCACAGACATAGTAAAGATTTGCACATATCTTATTGTATTAATTTTCCTTACTGCAGCCTTGTCCCGAAATGATATAGGTGTTTTTAGCTGGCGTTTTATAACTTAGGTCAAGAGTAACCTGGAGTACCTGGAGTACCTCTTCTAACTTTGAGTTTTCAAAATTACCGCTGAAACGGCAAGTCCCTAAATTGATATTTTCAAGGGTGACCGCAATTCCGTAAAACCGCTCTAAATCCGACAGTACGTTCTTCAAAGCCATATTATCAAACTTTAGCTTTCCGGTTCTCCATGCCCATGCATTACCGTTAGAAATACTGTACTTGCTTAATTGCTTATCGGCTTTTCTAATACTTGCTCCGTTTCCTGGCGTAACAATCGCCTCATTTGGGTCCGAATCGGCTTTGAAAGATACCCGGCCCGTTGCAACCTCCAGAAAGACCTCGCTCTCTGCCGAATAATTCCTTAAATTAAAGGAGGTTCCTAGTACGGTAGTTCGTACACTTCCTGTCTTTATTGTAAAAGGCCTTTTTGAATCCTTTTTTACTTCAAAAAAAGCTTCGCCTTCTAGATGAACGTTACGTTCGGGACCTGAAAAATCTCTATGGTAGGCTAACTGACTTTCCTTATTAAGCCAAACGTGGCTACTATCTGGTAAAACAATTTCTATTTTCCTGTTGCCGGATTTCACAACGAGCATCTCATCCTCCGAAGTAACGTTTTTGAACAACCATATTGAGCTGAAAACAATAGCGATCGATGCAGCAACCTTCAACCATGAAAAATTCATTTTCCGGATTGGCTTTTGTTGTTCAAGTTTAGCCTCAATCTTCGATTTTGTTTGATGCCAGGCCCTTTCAGTATTTACTTCATGGTTTTCTGTATACTCCGTTAAGCGCCAAAGCTTTTCCTGAGCTTTGAACTGAACTTCATGTTCGGCATCAGATTCGCGCCAAGCTTGTAACTCCTTCTGCTCGTTCAAATTGGCTTTACCTTGCAGGTATTTAGCTGTAATATCCCAGTAATAAGTATTATTTTCCATACCGTTTTAATATAAAGACAGTGTGATGGTCTCACCGCTATAAGCTTAATATCGCAAAGAATGTATCACATTAAAATAAGTTTATCTTACTTCTTCGATAACTTAATATCTGAGTAATCAGAAAATGACACCCCATTACTAGTGCCTTGTACACCATTTAGAAGCGTAAACCCTCCCTTATCCTCAAATTTATAAAGGCCTAGAATAAAAGGCTCTTTAAAAGAACTGGGATTGGTAATGTTAAGGATTTTAGCACCATCATTCTTTCTTGTTGTGTATTGAAAGGTAACTTGAGGTAGCCCGTTAATCTCATACCATCCTGTACAGTTTCCCCCTACTCCATCTTTCATTGTACAATCCTGAAAGTAGATGGTTCCGGCAATAAAGGTTAAGGTGGTGGCCTGTCCGTCATTGTAATTTACAATACTCTCAATCTTGTACTCACCGGCGACTTCGGAAATTAATTTTTGATCCTTATCCTTACTGCATGAATAGCCGACTATACAGCAAATGGCAAGAATCAGTTGGAATAATTGTTTCATAGGATTGTAGGGTAAAATGTGGCTTAATTTTCTTTTCATGAATTTTGTTTAAAGTAACGACAGTCTGAAAATGCAATTCTAAGTTGGTTTTTTTATGCCGTTCTAATAATAAGACCAGTGAAATAGTAGCTACCGCTACAAGAATCAGAAAAATTTAAAGAAGTTAGGGTTTCACTTCCAAAGTAATGGCATTATACCCGGCGAATATTCCAAGCCCATTTTGAATATTGTTGAATACTCCAGTTTTATGAAGGTTGAAGTCTGGACTATGGTGCTTGTCAAACGTCTTGCCGTATCTGTAATATTCTTCGGTAACACGAGCGATTTGTATGTAGGTTGTTTCATCCGGACTGTTTTCTAAATGAAGTATAAGCTTTGATGATTCTGTTTTTAAAAGCTTATCGCTGAAAAAGTACCTAACCTCTCTCCTAAAATCATGTTCATCCGGCGAAATGAATGATAAATAAACAATTTTGGTGTAAGGGTGTCCTGAATAATCTATCGCATTAGCATAAGCCCGCACAAAGTAGAAGTTTTCTTCCGCTGATACATCTTTCAGTTTCATAGACACATTCACCTCTTTATCCGAATGTGTCCGGTCGCTTGGATTAGCAACAGATGCCTTTACCTGCTCAATTATCGGCGGTGAAGGTACATGGCTGCTGGCTGATATATCGGGGAAACCGGGTGCAGCTGCTTTAATTTCGTATTTCTGTAAAGGCTGAGGGTTAATTTGTGCTCTATAGATTCCATCTTTTGAGTGTATTAAATCGGCCAGATAATTTCCGTTTTGGAACAATTTAACAGAAGCATTGGTCACCGAAGAGAAATCTTGATCTGATGACATTGGATTACTCGAACTAAGATCAACCATAAAAACAGTATCGGGATTAAATACACCATTCAATACCAATTCGGGATTATGAGGAGGGAGTGCCAGATCTATTTTTTTGCTACAGCCAGGAAAAAATATCGAAAAGCAAATTAATAAATTCAATAGATATGGTAATCTTTTCATTGTCTAAAATTTAAAACTGTAGCTAAAGGATGGTAAAATGGGAAAAAGTGATACCTGAGAAATAGAGCGCTGCCCATTTGAACCTCCGTTGTAACTATCTACTTCAAGGTAGTATGGATTCTGTCGGTTATAAACGTTATATACTGATATACTCCAGGAACGTTCGCCCCACTTTTTGTTTTTGGTGTGAGTAAGACTTAAATCCATTCGATGATAAGAAGGCATACGATAATTATTTCGCACCGAAAGATGGTCTATGTTCTCCCTCCCATAATAACCGCCGTAATATGGGTTATACTCCACGGGCTCTATATATAGCTTATAACTCGACAATGGCAACGTAGTAACGTACCCCGAGCGGTAGGTCCAATTGCTGCTAACACTTAGCTTTTTTGAGAACTTATGATTGATTACCAAAGCAAAACTATGGCGGCTGTCATAAGTATAGGAATATGATTGATTATTATTTATCCCATCTAGTTTCCGGGTGGCCCAAGCTAAGGTATAACCAATCCAGCCTGAAGTTTTTCCCTCTCGCTTTCGAATCATCCATTCCGAGCCATAACTCAAACCTGTTCCACTAATTACACGTTCTTCGTAACTGGGAACTATCAAGGAAGTAAAATTGGTAGTTGGCCCCGCCTTTAGGAATGCGTCTACAAAGTTAGCACCATCTCTAAACTCGGCCACATCTCGCATCTCTTTATAATACAAGTCTGCAACTATTTCAACCCGGTCTTTCATAACCGAAACCGCTCCCCCAAATGTTGCCTGCCATGAGCGTTGTGGTTTTACTCGGTCTGTTGCCGGTGCCCACACATCGGTTGGAGAACCTGTTGAGGTGTTGCTAAGCAGATGAAGGTACTGCGCCATGGTAGAATAGGACGTATTTAAGCTAAAGCCGTTTTTAAAAGTATAAGCTATCCCCAACCGGGGTTGTAATGAAGTATAATTTTTACTCCTGACGGAAAACCCCGACAAATGTATCCCTGCATTCGCCTGTAAGTTTTCACTAATCCGAATCCGATCTTCAACATAGGTATAACCCTCGTGTGCAGAAACTTTTGAGAAAGAACTTGTGGTTAACGTGACGGTGTCTGTTTTAAGAGTAGCTGATTCCGGATTAAATTTATGATAGATATAGCTTCCTCCAAACCGTAGGTTATGTTTATTACTCGCTGCAAAATCAAAGTCTGCCTTGGCCCCTAAGTCATTGATGCTTGAATTAAAGTTTACGTGGCGATCAATTTTAATCCCCAATTGCGTATCCTCCACATCAGATTTCTGGCGAAAGTTATAATTGCTTTGTGTTAAGGTTACATTACTAAACAATTTGCTTCCGTAAATGTGGTTCCATCTTAGCGCAGCTGTAGAATTTCCCCATTGCATTTTGAATCTTTGCTCGGGCAGGTTCTCGGTCGATACAAACTTATCCAAGCCTGAATAAACACTTAAATACACTCTGTCTTTCGAAGATAAAGTATGATTCACCTTAGCATTTAAATCATAGAAGTTATACCTGTTATTATTCCTTCCAATAATAGCCGTAATCAGATCCAGGTAGGTACGTCGGGCAGCTATGAGAAATGACGTTTTCTCATTTTTAATCGGCCCTTCAAGCAATAGCTTGGAAGAGATGAGGCCGATAGAGCCTGAGCCTGAGAAGCGCTGAGTGTTGCCTTCTTTTAAACGAATATCGACCACGGAAGATAATCTTCCACCATAAGGTGCGGGAAATCCCCCTTTAATCATATCAACTTTCTTAATCGCATCAGGGTTAAAAACAGAGAAAACACCTAGAAGGTGGGCTACATTATACACCGGTACGCCATCGAGCAAAATCAGGTTTTGATCCGGGCCTCCGCCGCGAACAATCAGGTCAGAAGACCCTTCCCTTGCCTGCACACCCGGCATTAACTGAAACGCTTTAATCGCGTCTGCTTCACCCATTAAATGTGGCATTTGATTCAATTCGCTGCTGTTGATCGATATTTTGTTTGCATGTTGCAGATCGGTATTCTTATCCGACTTTATTACTACTTCTTCTAATTCACGATCAATTCGCTTTAACTGCAATGCCAGCGAAGTGTCTTGGGAGAGTGATGGTATGTTAAGTAATAAGGGCATATATCCTAAATACCTTACTTCAAGATTGAACTCACCAGTGGGTGAAGGAAGGCTGTAAAAACCATACACATTACTTGAGGTCTGAGCTATTCCATTGGCTACCAGAGCTCCCGCTAGCGCTTCACCCGATGCCGAATCTGTCACATAGCCGCTTATTGTGAACCCACTTTTTTTCTTTCTACCTTTTTGCAAGGCGATCTGGTCTCCAATCACGATATATAGGATGTCCTTACCCTTAAATAGATTATTAAGCACCTCCCTTAACGTAAGCTCATTAGCTTTTACAGTTACTTTTTGTTGTAGAGACACCAGGTCTTTGCTATAAGAGAAGTTAATCTTATAACTGGATGAAAGGTAATTTAAAACCTCCTGTATCGTAACGGCTGTTTTATTGACCGAAACTTTTTGCTGCAGTAAGTTAGTTTGGGCTTGCCCTGAATGGGCGAAGAGCAGCCATCCTATGCACAGGCATAGTAAAAATTTGTACATGTTTTAATTTCGGTGTTAATCAGGTTTTCCTGAAACTACAATAGTGTGCTTAGCGGCTCTTTCTTATTAAAGTTCTTTTCAAGTATCTGTAGTAACTTCTATTTTACATTTCAAGTTACTAAGGATTCAAATATTCCTTACTATAATCGTTTTCCATGCCGTCTGTATAAAGACCAGTAAGAGGGTTCTTACCGCTATAAGATTTTTAAAAAAAGTTATGATAAGTTATAGAACACCTGTAACAGGCTGAGAACGAGGACTAATAATCTGCGAAGGACGGATAATGCTTTTTTTATATGATTATCGACCGTGTTTGGTGATATCTCTAAAAATGCTGCTATTTCTTTATGCGACATTTCCTCGTAGCGGCTAAGCAGAAAAACCTTTTTGCACATTGGAGTTAGTGATTCTATCAAAGAGGCGACTTGCAGTTCGAGCTCTCGAAACTCCATATCTTGATCTGAACTCCTCGTTTCTGTGGCATGATTTGGATGAATAACCGTTTTATCTATTTCTGTGCGACGATTATTAACATTGACGAAATTCAGGGCTTTGTTTATACAGGCCTTGTAGAGATATGCCTGAGGGTTTTCGATATTTTGGTGGTATTTTTCCCAAAAGTTTACAAATACCTCCTGCACAATATCCTCCGCGGCATCTATGTCCCGAGTAATGCGAGCTACTTGTTTACAAAGAGTCGGATAATTTATTTTGAAGATTTGTTCGAAGTCAACCAATACTTATTCTTTAAAGCATACTGTTACGAAGCACGGAAGTATGCAGGGTTACTTTCAGGGAAACATAATCAGCATGTTAGTATTTTGTATCTCGATAAAGTCGGATATTTCAGTCTGATAAATAAAGATTTTCTTACAAGTAATAAAATTCAGATTAATACAAGAACCGGATATTTTAATAAAGACCTTTTTTCTTTACCGTATCTGCAGCCAGCGTTTGAACTTGATATCCACCTGAATCCAGCTTTGTTTTTGGAAACATGCCTTTCAACACAGACCAGTTTTTCCGGTTAACCTGAGTTTGATATAGATATAAAAATCGTAATTGCTTTGCGCCTTGCAAGTTTTTTAATCCCTCTTCGGTAACCTTTGTACCAACCAAGTTAAGCGTGTTTAAACGCGATAAGTTTTTAAGCGAAGCCAAACCCTTATCAGTTATAGCTGTGTTGTTTAGTTGCAAGACGGTGAGCCCCGTACACTCGCCTATAACTTTAAGAGATGCATCCGTTATGGGCGTACCCCCAAGTTTCAACCAAATAAGTTGTTTCTTTAGAGGGAGTAATAAGCGCAAATCAGCATCGGTGATGCCGGTCGAAGTCACGAAATTAGCCACAAGATAATTGCTATTTTTTGCAACCGGTATAACTACCACGCCCCTAGCATCCAGAGCGGTGAGTGATTTATTGTCAGCCGCTTCAACAGTTTCTTCCGGAATATCTAGCGGTTTTTCTTTCTTAGGTGCCGCATTCTGTAAGGCTAACAGATAGGGCTTAACTTTTTCACTCTGTTTCAGGTCTTTGACCTTCTTATCAAAGCTCGCTCCTTCATCAATCCACCATTGCAAAATGGCAATTTGCTTTTCGTCAAGTTGTGGCTTCTCTTTTGGAGCCATGTGTTTTTTATCGTTTACAGGCAAAAGCACTCTCTTCACCAAATCACTTTTTACAGAGTTACCCGCAACTATTGCAACTCCCTCTTTTCCCCCCTTCATTAAAGCAGCAGGACTATCCATTCGAAATCCGCCTTTTTGTTTATTAGGACCGTGGCAACCATAACACTTTGTTCGCAACATCGGTTCAACCACATCTATGTAAGCTTGTGCTTCCTGAACGTTGGCGATAGGCTTTATGGTTCCTGAAGTATCAGCGGAAGCGGCAAGAGTAAAACTTAAATAATCCGGCCCATGAGTCAAAGAACCACCCAGATGGCCCGTCACGCTTATCAAAATGAATAAAGCAAGGGTTAGTACCTTATAAGAAATCTTAAAAGCAGGATAAGCGACTTGTACATATAAAAGAATGGATACGCCCAATACACCCAATCCCATCCACATGTGCCAGTCAATCAGTTCACCTTCATAATCTCCGCTAAATGAAAGCAAATACCCGGTGACACATGCTCCCAAGGCAGAGAGAACGCCAAACATGACAACCACTTTTAATAAGGCTTGCGAAATAGAATAGGTTTCTTTCTGCGATAGCCAGATAAGTAAGATTGCTACAAATAATACCCCAATGGGTAAATGAACTAATACGGGATGAAAATGGCCAAGGAACTCTATAAAAGACGATAACACGATTTATAAGGAATTAGGAACTGTAACGGTTACGAAGAAGCTTAAGCATGTGCACATTGATTGCCCATTGATCAGCCAGCGGCTGCCTTGTATATGGCATAGCAGGCATATAATCAACCGGACCAAACTCTGTAAGGAACGTGATGCCCTTGCCATTTTTCCTTTTCGTTTCCACTACCTTATCCCACCAGGCCAAGTGTGCTTTAACAGCATCTTCCCATTCCGGAGCACGCGGATCGTTAACCTGCGGCCCTTGCGAATGACCAATTCGCGCATGTATATGATCAGTGCGGCTTAAGGCAAGACTTACCGTTTCCGGCTGATCATGCAATAAAGACTCACTCACATTGCACCAGTGAGAAAAATCGGCGGTAAGCCGTAGTTCCGGGTTCTTCAAGATAAATTCTTTTGCTACCGGGGCAGAATACAACATCCTGGCACGGTGTGTTTCATGGCAAATCAGTACTCCTGATTGTTTAGACATTGAAGTGGTGAGATCAATAAAGGCTTTATTTTCCTGGTAACTGAAATAATCACGACCCGAGTGACAATTGATGTATAAAGGCTTTTGAACCTTATTGAAGGCCGCTCCACTGAGATGAGTCTTAAAGGCTTCGAGGTGTTCTTTTGCGTTGCTCGCATGTCCTCCACATAAAAAGCCCACTTCTAATCCATACTTTTTAAGCGCGTCAAATAGTTCATCTTGATGGGTAGCCGTGCCGGGCCACCAGACCTCAATGCCATCATAACCTTCCTTTTTAACTTTTTGGCAAAAGCTGTCCATGCTTCCATCAAAGCCCCAGTTTGTGGCAAGTATTTTTATATCAAAGTTTTTATCAGGGGCAAATGCTGGTTTGTATTCTTCGGCTAATACATCCAGTTTGGAAAGTAGTAAGCCCGTAGTGGCTGCAATAGTTGTTTTTAGAAAAGTCCTTCTTGTGTCGGGTTTGGTCATTAATGGTTTGGGTTAAAATTAGCTAACTATATCTTGTATTACTTTCCCCTCTACATCTGTTAATCTGAAAGGTCTTCCCTGGAAATCAAATGTAAACTTTTCATGATCAAAACCCAACTGGTTCAATATTGTAGCCTGGATATCATGAGCAGTTACTTTTCCATTTATCGTGTAATAACCTATTTCATCAGTTTCGCCATAAGTAACACCTTTTCTAATACCACCGCCAGCCATCCACATACAAGTCGCTTCCACATGGTGATCTCTTCCCTTAAATGGATTTGGTTTTCCATCGCGATTTTCCATCATCGGCGTTCTTCCAAACTCTCCGCCCCAAACTACCAGGGTATCTTCCAGCAATCCTCTCTGCTTTAAATCAAGAATAAGAGCTGTTATCGGTTTGTCTACTTCGCGGCATTTATTCACCAAACCTACGTCAATCGACAAACTTTGGTCTGTTCCGTGCGCATCCCATCCCCAATCAAAAAGTTGAACAAAGCGAACACCTTTTTCAACCAGTTTTCTGGCCAATAACACATTATTAGCAAAGCAAGCTTTGCCAGGCTGTGTGCCGTACATTTCATGGATATACTGTGGTTCATCATTAATATTCATTACCTCGGGAACTGAGATCTGCATCTTATAGGCCATCTCGTATTGTGAAACACGAGAAAGGATTTCGGGATCGGCGTATTCCTGGTATTCTTCAGCATTCACCTTATTAATTGCATCAATCGATGCTTTCCTAAGGTCGCGGTCCATACCTTCCGGATCTTTTATAAATAAAACGGGGTCGCCTTCGCTGCGACATTGTACACCCTGATAAACAGAAGGCAAGAAACCACTGCCCCAAACGCTTTTTCCAGCATCCGGAAATTTACCCCCCGAGGTTAGCACCACAAAACCAGGCAAATTCTGGTTTTCGGTTCCAAGCCCGTAACTCACCCAGGCACCCATGCTCGGTCTGCCTAAACGTGCTGATCCCGTTTGCATCAGTAACTGCGCCGGACCATGATTAAACTGGTCGGTAGTTACTCCTTTTAAAATACTTACCTCATCAACAATTGAAGAAAAGTGAGGTAAAAGTTCACTCACCCAAGTGCGGC
The DNA here is from genome assembly GCA_036399495.1 of Pedobacter sp. GTDB lineage: Bacteria > Bacteroidota > Bacteroidia > Sphingobacteriales > Sphingobacteriaceae > Paradesertivirga. The sequence continues at coordinate 36,797 of DASWMZ010000197.1, read as the reverse complement.
TCTCGCCATGCTGCGCAAATTTCGCCTGCGGACCCATCATTTTCGGTACGCCGCGAATAAACGCGAATCGCTTTCCTTCCAACAATGATGGCGGACATAGCTGCCCGTCGAGCTTCATCAATTCTGGCTTGTAATCGAAAAGTTCTAATTGTGAGGGAGCACCGGCCATGTGCAAATAAATTACACTTTTAGCTCTTCCGGGGAACTGAGGCATCTTTGGTGCCAGTGGACGCGCCGGATCAAATACATTCGGATTTGAAGATTCCACAGCGCCGTTACCGCAACTTCCCAAAAGAGAACCTAAAGCGAGGGCACCAAGTCCCATAGCACTTTCCTTAAGAAAATGCCTCCTTGTTACTTGACTTATAGCTGCGGCCTGAGCTTCTTTTACAAGCCGCTGAATATGAAGTTCGTTCCTGGTCATTTGATATCTTTTATCAGTTGAGTTTATCGTTAGATTATCTCAACTAGTTTTTTGTAATTAACTCGTCCAGATTAAGCATTGCATTCGCAACTACCGTTAATGCTGCGTGTTCAGGAGGAGCTGTTCCCTCTTTTTTCCCCACCATCTGTGCTGCTTTACTGCGGTCTTTACTAAACTTTTGATAAGCGTTCTGATATAATTTCTCGAGAATGCTCAACTTTTTCGGTGGAATGGGTTTAAGCATCATAATTTCATACCCCTTGCTTATCTGCGATCTCACATCTTTTTTATTACCGGCTTCACGCTCCATTCTGGAAGCAAAACTCCTTGAAGCTTCTACAAATACGGAGTCGTTAAGTGTAACTAAAGCCTGTAAAGGTGTGTTAGTTCGTATCCTTCTGGAAGTACATACTTCACGCCCAACGCCATCAAATGAAATCATACTCGGATATGGTGCAGTTCTTTTCCAATAAGTGTAAACTGCTCTGCGGTAAAGGTCATCGCCTTCACTTAGCTTCCAGCTTTGCCCACTCCATGGCGACATCCAAATTCCCTCAGGCTGCCAAGGCATAACGCTCGGACCATACATCTTTAGTTTCAATAAGCCACTCACTGCAAGCGCCTGATCTCGTACTTGCTCGGCAGTAAGTCGTACTCTTGGTCCACGGGCATAAAATCTATTGTAAGGGTCTTTTTCAATTAAGCCAGGTCTTACTTTACTGTCTTGTTGATAAGTTGCCGACATCACCATTTCCTTGAGCAAAGACTTCACACTCCACTTATGTTCATTCATGAATTTATAGGAAAGGTGGTCGAGCAACTCCTGATGACTTGCTGCTGCCCCTTGTGTTCCCATATCTTCGAGCGTTTCAACTAAACCTGTACCGAACATCTGTTCCCACAATCTGTTCACCATTGTTCTAGCTGTAAGCGGATTATCTTTGCTGGTAAGCCACATCGCTAATCCAAGTCTGTTTCTTGGCGCATTTGCAGGAAACGGATTAAGCGATTTGGGTACATCTGCTTTAACTTCTTTACCTTTCACCATCCAATTTCCACGCTCAAAAACATTTGTTGCACGCTGCATGTCATTTGGGTTATCCAGCATAATTGGAGTGCCTTCAACATCCTTAACTAGTACTTCCCAAAATGTTTTGTGCATAGCCGCATAACCTGGTAACTCTTTACCTGGCAAAGGTTGAGTAAAGTGAAACCAATCGAACCTCATTCCACTCGCCTCTCCTTTCAAATTCGGGTTAGTATAGTAAAAATATAGGTCGCGTACTCCAGAAGTTTTAGGCAAATCAACCTGAGTAATTGTCCAGTCTTTTGTGGGAACAACAGAGATAGTTTTTAAAACTGGTCCATCGGGCTTATCCAAACGGATAGTCCATATCCCACCAGGCAAAAAGCCATTATATCGATAAATCAAACTCGTTTTATTTTCCAAATTCACTTTTTGGAATCGGGCGGCAGCATTATTTCGGAAAATAAGAAATTTTGTATCCTCTAAAGCGCTGTTTACAAATTGGTCTGACCGTATTGAATTCATTGACGGCTGCCAGGTTTTCAAAAACTGCCTGGTTTGGTTGGCTTCTTCAGGATAACCATTCTTCATCAACCAGTTGGTTACAAATTCAACTTTTCCGCTATCTTCTACCGAATAATGACGTAAGTAAGGATATTCTGACACTGTATCCTCATCGCGGGTATCGTTAAAGAATGCCAGGAACTTATAATAGTCGTCATGCTTAAAAGGGTCGTAAGGGTGACTGTGGCACTGAACACAAGCGAAAGTCGTACTTAAGAGACCATCCCACGTAGCATTTACCCTGTCCATTACAGCAGCTGTTCTGAACTCTTCGTTATCTGTTCCACCCTCATCATTTGTCATGGTATTCCGGTGAAACGCCGTTGCGATAAACTGCATATCGGTTGGATTCTTCATTAAGTCTCCTGCGAGTTGTTCTGCCAGGAATTGGTCATATGGCTTGTCGGCATTGAATGCCCGGATAAGCCAGTCTCTGTATCGCCAAATATTTCGGTGGCTATCCTTTTCATAACCCTTGGTATCAGCATATCTTGCAAGATCCAACCACATTGATGTCCATTTTTCTCCGAACTGTGGCGATGAAAGCAAGGAATTAACAACTTCCTCGTAGGTCTTCTCATCCTTGCTGTTTAAGAACTTTTTAGCAAGCTCTGCAGATGGAGGCAGACCGGTGAGGTCTAGACTTAATCTTCTTAGCAAAGAAACTTTATCAGCTTGTACGGATGGCTCAAGCTCTTCCTTTTTTAAACGGTCGTAGATAAAGTAATCAATATCATTCTTAACCCAATCTATGTCTTTGGCAGGGAATAATCCCCATAAAGCACCTTTCGGCTTTGGAACTTCGACTGCTTTAACCGGAACATAGGCCCAATGCTCACCCCATTTTGCACCTTGATTTATCCAGGTACTTAATAAATCGATTTCGTCATCGCTTAAAGGCGGGTGCTTATAAGGCATTCGTTCTTCAGGATCTTTTACTTTAAGCCTGCGAATCATTTCACTGTCTTCAGGATCTCCCGGAATGATTGCAGGTTTTCCAGACTCGGTTTTAGCCAGTGCTTCTTCCCTGAATAACACACTAAAGCCACCTTGCTGCTTAACCCCGCCATGGCAACTAATACAGTTTTTATTAAGAATAGGCTTAACCTGGGTGCTAAAATCAACCGTATTATCACCAAAGCTGGATACGGTTATAAACACGACAACAACTAAAACTATAGCCGAAAGAAGGAATTTTTTATTTTTCCAAAGTTTCATAATGGTTGATTAATTAGGCTCTAAGTGTGTGTGGTTTAGGAACGTACAAAAATAACATTTTAGTTCGCTTTTAAAAAAAACTACAGCCACATTTACGTCAGAATAAAACTGTAGCCTTTTATTTTAGGGCGACTCATTACTTTTCACTAAAATTGAATGGTTTATTATCCTGGGAAAGTACACTAGGCTTTCAACCCACATGCAAAATGCCCAGAAGTTAAACTAACCAAAAAAACCGTAAGTTGTTAGATTTGTTCATCACTGGGTTTCGTTTTTAGAGGGAACTTTGTACTGGCAAAAACGGTTACCTGTAACAAGGTTTCAAACTGAGAAACTCCGAATATACTTTCTAAAAGTGGCCATGGAAGCTCTTTTTGATGAAATCTTTATCGGTCAAAAAGGCCAAATTAAAGTCTTCTACTTATGCTGCCCTATACGGCAATTCATTTACTTTTAAAAAATACGCCGGAGCTACAATTCGTAAATTCATAACACTGGCAATGGTAAATAATCCGACAACAAAACTTGACAACATATAAAAAAAACCCTCCAATTGCATTGAAGGCTTTCTCGTACCCCCATGCGGAGTAATGCCGAACCAGTTTATTATTTGGAGAAACTAGCTATATTAAGTCATTTATTTAGAAAATTCACTTGCCTCTACAACGGTACAAAGCCAAGAATTAGTGAGCACTCTACCAACCTAGCTAGGTTAGCTTTTAAAAGTACGCAATGGCACCCCGATTCCTGGGTGATTGAATGGCATGCAGGGAACTTTGTCCGGTGATTAAGGAAGAGATTTCTATACCGCTCCGGGAACAAACACGACAACCAGGATAAGGAGGATTATATGCAGCGACGATTTCTTGAACATTTACCTTTTAAGCTGTTTTATCGCTTTACGTGATCAGCGAGCTTAATGCGTTTGTCTGGATTTTTATCCTTTAAGTTCAGAAGCACGATAATGGATATGATGGGAATAAGAAAAGAAATAAAAAACCAAAACCAGAATTTACGTCCCTGGCTCTTGGCTAGCAAACCTGCTATAACCTGTGGGGCCAGGAGAACACCCAAAGCGATAAAAAATAATGGTATTTCAAACATTAAAAGGACCATACTCAAATTTATTAAAATTAGTAGCTTCATATTCTTGCCTTTTTATGTGCATTCAAAATTATTTAAAGGTTGCCTAACGCTTTCTGGTACTTAACCGCAGCTAAAAGGTAGTTGTATGCCTGAACTAAGTAATTGTTCTCTGTCTGAATGAGAGAATATTCAGCTTCAATTAAATCTACACCTGTCCTAACACCTTCTTTAAATCGCAATTGGTCTGTAGCTACAATCTCCTTTGCCAACAGAATATTTTGCTGTGCGTCTTTCATTCCTTCGCTGGCTTGATGAAGCTGTACTGCCAGCACTTTTAAATCATAATCAAAGTCTTTTTTCAATTTCTCAGTGTTTAATTCATTGATTCGCTCTTTCCGTAAAAATTCATCCTTGTTATATTTTCCCAGTCTTCCATCGTAGAGGTTCCATGATAATTTTATGCCTAAATAATTGAAAGAAGACCAGCTGTCGCTTTTCACTAAATTAAATTTCTGAGATAATTGCAAGGCTCCGTAAGCCCCATATGCTGATATGGCCGGGAGATAGCGGCTATTTTCCATAAGCCTGTTTAAAGCGTTATCTTCTTTTCTCAATTCTTCTGCAATAATTTCCGGACGCTTTTCAATGTTATTAATATTAGTGGGCATAACACCTGAAATAATCGTAGCAATATCTTCTGCCGGAATTATTTTCTCTGTTGTGTTTAACTGGTAGCGCAACTCTTCCAGGCTTAGCTCATAGTTTTGCAAATCGTTTTCGTAGCTAAGCTTTGCATTGGCCAGGTCAAGCACAAATCGGTTTAAGTCGTTTTTCAATAGAGTGCCTGCTTTGAACTTAGTGGTTGCCGTTTCTGAGTTTGCTTTAGCACGCTCGTAGGCTTTTAATGATAGTTGCAGTTTCTCTTTGTTATATACCACGGCGTAGTATACCTCTGTAATTGATTGTTTGATATTAGTTTTTTCCTGCTCTGATTTATTCGCCTCAATGGAAGTTTTGTTCCGGTTTATCCGTCTTTCATAACTGGTTCTGGCATCAAATATCTTCTGGTTGATATTCAAATTAAGCTGGTTATTGAAAGGAGCTCCAAACGCTATGTTCCTTGTAGCGTCGGGCGGTGTACCCGGCAAACCAAACTCCCCAATAGGAATTAAACTTTGCTGTAACCTGGTATTCCACCTTGCATCAGCATTGAAAGCAATTTGGGGGTGCCAGGTACTATTGAGCTGTTTGTTTTGAGTACGCGCAATATCTGTTTCTATATTTTGCGTCCTAAGCTCGATACGATTCTTTAAACCTGTTTCTATGGCTTGATTTAAAGTGATGGTTTGGGCATAGCTTTTACTCACTATCAGCAAACCTGCTATAATTAATATTTTTTTCATTTTGTAACGTTTTAAATCTATCCCCTGAATACCTGTGCGGGCTCTAATGAATTGATGCGACGGATAGCGAACAAGCTGCCCCCGAAGGATATGAGAAAGGTTATAATCAGGAATAAGGCTTGCATCCAGAGGGTGTAGCGAAAATAGGTTCCAGTCTGTTGCATCCCAATCCTGAACGCCTCCATTAAAATATAGCCGACCGCAAATCCGACGATAGAAAATATAGCGGCCTGAATAAGTATCAACCTGGTGATGTAGCTGTTGGTAGCCCCTATCGCTTTGAGGGTGCCGTAATCTTTTATCCGGTCGATAGCTGCCGAGTACAAGGTTAAGCCAATAATGACCAGGCCCGAAACGATGGCAAAAACTATCAGGGTTCCAAAAGAAATGGCTATGCCACTTGTTTTTATAACCGATTCGATGCTGGATGAAGCCAGTTCTTCTGCATTCCAGGCCCTTACTCCATTCATCTGTTTAGTGATGGACCGGCTGATGAATTCTTCTTCGGCTCCCGCTTTTATCTTCACTAAAAATACACTTGCTTCATCGCGGGAGAAGCCGGTGAGATACCTGGCTCTTTCGATATTGGTGAACGCTAAAGAAGCTCCTCCAAAGCTTCGAATTCCCTTGGTTAACCCGACATTCCTCACTCGCTTTCCATTGATCTCAAAGAAATCTCCTTCCTGTATACCTCCTAAAATATCGCGGTCAAAATACTCTGTAATCACGCCTCCTTCCTCCATCATGTCAGCCTCGCGGGCTGTGTATTTGCGCCAGGGGCCACCCGCAAAATCCGGTGCCTGGCTACCCACCAGCGTAATACCGCTGGATTTTCCGCTGCTGAACTTTGCAGTACCTCCGGCAATAACCAAAGGATACACTTGTTCAACACCTTCAATGCTTTTAATCTGATGCCCAATTCGGATATCCAGACTGGTAATGGCGTTTACATCTTTGGTTTTATTGTCTGTAACCCATATATATCCTTTATTATTAAGGGGAAGCGGCGCCATGGCGTCTGTAAGGAAGATTAAAATACCAGACTGCTGACCTATCAGGAACAAAGAGATGATAATCCCGGCCAGGGCACCAATTGACTTTGGCTTATCAAAAAGTATAAATTTTATAGCGGTGCGTAACATATCGATTAGGATTATAAATGACTGAAACCGAGGCCTATTTTACGTGTATAATACTCTCTACCTTTGCCCCTAACAGAACCTGTCCCGGATTACTTAATTGAATCCTTATTTCTCTTACCCGCCTGTCTTCCAAATCATCAGGACTGTCGGAAAACAAGGACTTTTTACGCAGATATGGGGAGGTAAGAACGACGGTACCGGTAGCAAGAATCTCTCCGCCTCCCTGCGATCTTATTTCTGCCTTTTGTCCCCCCTTTACCTTATGGGCAAACAGCTCGTCTATTTCGGTTACCGCTACTAACGGACCCTCGGGAGCAAACTCTCCAATGGAGGAATTCCCATCCAGATACTCGCCTGCTTTCACCTCCAGCGACAATAAAGTTCCATTATCCGGGGCCGTAACGGTTTTATTGTTTAAAAGCGTCCTGTAGTACTTTTCTTCTACCTGTAGCTCGGAGACTTTTGACCTTTGCTGGGCAACTTGTGCTTCAATAGCTTCTATTTTTTCTTTTAGGTCATCGAGTTTAAACCGTGAATCGTCCAGCTCTTTTTTGGTAATGGCATCACCAGCAAATAACCTTTTGTTGCGTTCATAGTCGACAGAGGCTTGATTTTTTTGTACTCTTAACGATCCCAAATCGGCCTGTACAGCTTGAGCAGCTTTATTCTGCGTGATAGTTCGGGAACGTGCCTGCTGTAATTGGGTTTGTTCCGTGCCGGAAGAGAGCACAACCAACACCTGCCCCTTAGTAATTTGCTCACCAAGGCTTGCTCTTATTTCCTTTACAATACCTGGGGTTTCTGTTGCAATACTCGCAATGCGTTTGGCAGGTTCAATTATGGCAATTCCTTGTACGGTATTCACCTCAGGGTTTATGGGCGTAGCCTTCGCTTCTTCCTGTTTAGGTGTTTCTTTTCCGCAGCTCGCCAATGTTATTGCTGTTATTAAAAAGATGAAAGCTTTCTTCATATCGTTAAAGATTAAGTTTAGTGTAATGATTCATGGTCGGCGGAAGCAGTTACATCTGTAGCATAGCCGTTTTCTACTTCGATTATCCGGTGGGCATACTGTTTTAAGCGGGGATCGTGCGTAACAACCACAATGCATTTGCCATTATCGGCCAACACTTTTAATTCGTCCATAACCACGTTTAGCGAATCTTTATCTAAAGAGGCCGTAGGCTCATCGCAGAGGATAAGTTTAGGATTGGTAACTAAAGCCCGGGCTATGGCTACGCGCTGTTGCTGACCGCCAGACAATTGTTTTGGAAGGTTTTTCCTTCTGTCTGTCATACCAACCATGGCAAGTGCTTTTTCAACTTTATCTTTAATCAATCCGTTTGGTTCATTTTGCAGGCGCAAAGGAACCCCTACGTTATCTTCGGCCGACAGCGGGGCCAACAGGTTGAAACTCTGGAAAACAAAGCCAATGGTTTTAAGCCGTATCCGGGCCAAAGCATCGGTTTTTAACTGCGTTACGTCTTGTCCATCTATCCAGACTTTCCCTTGGGAGGGATAGATTACACATCCTAGTAGCGAGAGCAGTGTTGTTTTCCCCGAACCAGAGGGCCCAATAATTAAGGTAAGTTCTCCTGCAAATAAGCTTAGACTGGTAGGCTGTAAAGCGATAATGGTTTGATCGCCTGTCTGGTACTCTTTGCTTGCATTTTCGAGGACGGCTATTGCTTCCTTCATCTTGCTTTATTTGATTATAAAGCAAAATTAGGCTGGCAGACGCCCCTTAACGAGGACAATTGATGTTACGAACTGGACAAATCACGCCAATTTTCGGAACATAGAAGGAGTTTGTTCCGCGCGCTTTTTAAAGAATCGGTTAAAATAAGCGGGATCTTCGAATTAATTAAAAAGCGATTTCAGAAATGTTAAGCCGGGCCTTTTTTTGCAAAACCTCTGTTATTGGCTTTTTTTTATCTCATAAAGCCACCTTCCGAATGAATAATTTGTCCTGTTATCCATTCTGCTTCGTCACTTGCTAAAAACGCAATTAGCCGTGACGCGTCTTTTGGTGTACCAATTCTCCCCATTGGTGATCTCCTAAGTATAAGTGTTGTCAAATCCTCATCCATCCAGCCCGTGTCTGTCGGACCTGGATTTACTGCATTGATTGTAATTCCTCTTGACGCAATTTTTTGGGAAATGGTTTTTGTCAATGTTTCAATGGCCCCTTTTGTTATGGCGTAGGCAATCTCATTACTCATTTCTCCTAACGATTGGCCCGAGGTCAGATTGATAATTCGCCCACCTTTTTTATGGTTAAATCGTCTTATAAACTCTATCACTAGTAAAGTTGTTGCTTTCAGGTTAATTTCATAATGTTTGTCTAACTCAATTGCGGAAAAATTGCTAATATCTGTTTGCGTACTATAGGTTGCATTATTTACCAGCACTGATACTTTCCCTAACTTTTTTTCAACTTCGTTTAGTAGTAATTCTGCTGAGTTTTCAATCGAAAGGTCTAATTCTAATTTTTCACAATTTACACCGAGTTCTAAAATTTTGTTTTGAATTAAAGTGGGTTCGTTAAACCCAACTTTCCAAGGCATTTGGTTGTCATAGCATGTCCAGTATGTAAAGAAAATGTCAAAGTTACGCTTGGCTAATTCAGAACATATGGCAAAGCCAATTCCTTTCAAACGACTAACTCCTGTAACTATGGCTATTTTTCGGTTCATTTTTTTCAATGTGTGATAATTTTTCGGAACATAGAGGGTGTTTGCTCCGCATGCTTTTTAAAGAATCGGTTAAAATAAGCGGGGTCTTCAAAATTTAACTGGTAAGCAATTTCAGAAATGGATAGCTGCGTTTCTTTAAGCAGAACTTTTGCTTCCAGCACCAGCATTTGATTGATAAAAGTGGTAGGAGTTTTACCTGTGGCTTGCTTGATGCACTTCGTTAGGTGCTTTGGTGTAATATTTAATAATTCTGCATAGTCGTTCAGACTGCGCTTTTTGAGGTAATGGGTATTTACCAACTTTACAAATTGATAAGAGATTTTATCAGCTGATAGCAAAGATTTTACGTCTTGTACTTCATTATTGTAGTAGCGCTCACATTCGGTTAAGATACCAACCAGGTACTGACATATACTGCTTTTCAAGTTTTCATAGTCGTTGTTAAAATCGTTTAGCAATTTCGACAGCACTACGTTAAAAAAGTCGACGGTCGAGGCAGGTAAATCAACCAGGGAAAAAGCATCAAGATCAAAAAAAGGCAAGGAGTTTAACATGCCGCTTTTGCCGGAATAAGTGTCAATAAACTCCTGATCAAACAAGCAGTGAAAGCCTTCAATATCCTCAGATAGTTCAATAACTGACATGACTTTTCCGGGAGCTGTAAAACGAATTTGATTCTGCTTTTGTGTTAATACATTTAGATTGTCTGTTGCCTTACAAAACCCTTTAGTAATAAATATCAGTGCATAAAATGTACTTTTAAAACTGTCTTTAGGAAATTTTATAAACTGCCGGCTGGCCTGTATCGAACTGATAGAAAAGATGCAGCAATCTTTTTGAGGCACAAGTTTTCTAACGTCCACTCCAGTCTCCCTTATAACCTTATGATCAAAGTAATCAGTGGCAAATTTTTTATGGCTGATAATCTTAATTGTTCGCTTCTCCATGTTGTGCCATGCTCGAGATACTTAGCTCGAAGACTAATTTACTGCTTTATTGCTGGATTATTTTGTATTGTTTTACGTGTTTCCAAATTTAATTGGAGTATTCTAATCTAATTGCCGTATAAATGCATGTAGCCTGATAAATTATCTTACCTAATTAGTTTAAGATGCAAATTAACACTAGGCGAGATAATCCTTTATACAATAGAATAAGCTTTTTCGAGAAGTATTTTTATAAAATTCTCTAATTATTCTTAAAAATTAAAGATCTGTTTGAAGATTTGAAAACCTGAATCCATCAAACCTCACTAAAATGGTTAATTCTTGAGCACAAAATCAAAAGGATATAGGGAGAAAGCACGTTCTAATCGGGCCATCACCTTTGTGTTGGGAATTACTTTTAACTGATGCTATCGATGCAAACGATTTCAAAATAATTAAGACTGAATGCGAATTTAAAAATCGAAAAGCTTGAAGCAAAATTAAAAGGCTTAAGTAGGGAATCCGCCAAAACCTCGATAGAGAAAACATCCTCGAAAAAGCTACACGACCTCAAGAACCTTGTTTTCATATATGAAAATGGCGAATATTGAGAAAACATATGATCATTGGTTCGACCTATGCCGAAAAATGGACTTTCGATAGAACGGGGCATCGAACCGCAAAGCCAATTCTGCAGATGAACTTATCTACCTGTTTAACAAACAGATACAACAAAAAAAGCCGGAGTAAAATCGTAAAATTCGATTTACTCCGGCAAGGTACACAAAGCCGTACTAACATCGAACCATTTTATAGATGATTTAAAGCAAATTGCTGATTCAAGTGATTCTAAGGCTCATTTAGGATGATCAAAGCCGGACAAGGTCGAACCCTAATGATTAAATCACTTTTTGACAAATAGATCTCATCCGCCTGAGAATTTGAATAACTGTGGTATAATGATTGAGCTCTAACGAAATGGACTATTTTCTAATTCTTTCAGTCATTGGCTTCGCAGCTTTCGGGATGGCGTGGATGCCGGCAATTTCTAAGCTGACCAGCATATCGTATTCTATTATCTATATGCTTCTCGGTATGGCACTTTACAAACTCATTCCTAATATCCTGCCTATCCCGGATGTCAAAGTCAATGAAGGTTTAATAATGCGAATAACAGAGATCGTTGTGATAATATCATTGATGGGCACCGGCATTAAAATAGACCGCTCTTTTTCTTATAAAAATTGGTCAACACCAATCCGGCTCATCGGGATTGCAATGATAACCTGCATTGCTTTTGCTGCAGCTCTTGGTCACACCTTGATTGGTTTGGGCATAGCTTCCTCACTATTACTAGGATCAGCCCTCGCCCCTACCGACCCCGTATTAGCTTCTGATGTCCAGGTCGGTCCACCGAATGAAAGGATTAAGTCAGAAACAAAGTTTGCACTCACCGCTGAAGCGGGTTTAAACGACGGGATGGCCTTTCCGTTTATCTGGCTGGCTATACTTGTAGTGGGTATTTCAAAAGACAACTTGAACAACGGAGACCTTGTTAACTGGTTTAGTTATCACTTATTATATAAAATAGCCGTTGGGGTAGGTATTGGATACATTCTGGGGAGAATAGCAGGCTACCTTGTTTTTACTGTGAGTGAGAAGTTTTCTGCTTTAAAGACCAGAGATGGATTTCTGGCGATCTCACTTACTCTAATAGTTTATAGCATTACTGAACTTGCACATGGTTACGGTTTTATAGCGGTCTTCGTAAGCTCAATCACACTCAGACATTTCGATAAAACTCATGACTATCATCATGATTTACATTCCTTTGTTGACCAAACTGAGCGACTGCTAGTCGCTATTCTACTTCTGCTATTTGGCGGTGCATTAGTGCATGGTATACTAGATCCGCTCACATGGCGAATGGCGCTCTTCGCGATCGTTTTTGTTTTCATAATCCGACCCGTTACGGCCTTTTTAAGTCTATATGGAACTGATATTCATATGAAGGAGAAACTGGCCATTAGCTTCTTTGGTATTAGAGGGATGGGATCGGTCTTTTACTTAACGTTTGCATTTCAGCAAGCCGACTTTGATGATAAATCAGAGATATGGGCAACAGTGGCGTTTACAATATTGCTGTCCATACTCTTACATGGTTTAACTGCTACCCCGGTGATCAACCACTTAAAAGCAAAGATTCCAAAAGAAGAGGTCCCAGACTAGGTAATTATGACTAAATACCGATACCGGCGGCTCAAAGAATTTGCTGACTATTACCTCTAAAAACCTTTGGTATCGATATTTTACTGAAAAGGTGAAACGTCTTACTTGCCCTATTTTCCAAACCAGTTTTTTATCTTGTTTAGCCATCCGGGTTCTTTTATGTCACTGTCTAGCAAGAAACTAAAGGGATGTAAAGCGGGGATATGGTCGCATACGATTTTAAGAATAGCAAACAAGGGTATAAACAAGACCATCCCAGCAACTCCCCAAATCAATTCGCCAAGAACAATCGCTACAATCGTAAAAAAGGGGCTGATATCCAGGCTTTCACTTTCAACCAGCGGCTCAATAATATTATTATCGATTACCTGAGCAACCACCAGAATGATCACCACTGGCAACATCAGTCCCGATGACACGCCTACTAAGGCCATGGCAACGGGGAAAAATCCGCCTACTATAGAGCCGACATAGGGTACAATGGTGGGTATTACTGCAACCAGCGCTACTAAGGGCCCGTTAGGCAAACCGACCACAGAGAACCCAATAATGTAGAATATGGCAAGGAAGGCCATCGAAATGAGTCTTCCTATTAGGTATCTTGAGGCTACGTGGGTGATTTGATCAAGTTCTTTTTCCACCTCAGCCCTGCTTTCATCTTTAACCAGTTTTAGAAAAAACTCCTTATACTTATCTTGCTTAACCACGAGAAAACGACAGTTTTAATTTCTTAGGATTTCAGCTTAGAATTTTTTGAAATATCTTCAACAAATTCAAATTGAACACCTTATCTAATATATCTAAATATAATATACGCTATGGAAAACGGTCAAAAACATGCACTTATAACAGGTGCTACCAGCGGAATTGGGTATGAGCTGGCTAAGTTATTTGCAGAAGACGGATATAATCTGGTTATTGTAGCCCGCAACGCCTACGAGCTGGAAAGAACAGCTGCTGAACTTCAGGACGGTAACAAAATTCATGTGCATGTAATTGCTAAAGATTTGTTTAATGCTGAAAGTGCCAGGGAAGTTTATGATGAAGTTAAAGGTAGTGGCATCGAAGTAAGTGTTTTAGTCAACGATGCCGGTCAAGGGCATTATGGCGAATTTATTAATACTGATCTGGAACGAGAGCTTGACATTATTAAGCTGAATGTAATGGCACCGGTTACCCTTACCAAATATTTTCTTAAAGATATGGTAGAGAGAGGCGAAGGAAAGATTCTCAATGTAGGCTCTATTGCAGGTGAGATGCCTGGTCCCTTGCATTCTGTATATCATGGAACCAAGGCTTTTGTCAACTCCTGGTCGGAGGCCATCCGCAACGAGGTAAAGGATAAAGGAATTACAGTAACAGTTCTTTTGCCGGGAGCAACTGATACCGACTTTGCTAATAAAGCAAACATGGAAAATGCAAAGATTTTTGCAGAGTCGAGTCTCTCAAACCCTGCTGAAGTTGCAAAGGATGGTTATGACGCTTTGATGTCTGGCGATGACAAGATTATTTCGGGTCTCAAGAACAAAGCGATGGTTGGAATGGGGCACGTAATGCCCGACAGCATGGTGGCTGAAGCGATGCATAAGCAGCAAAAGCCGGTAGATGAAGGTAAATAAACATAAAATTTACCTCAGCGCATTATACATCGGGGTATGTTTTAAATTGATTTATCTGTTTATGAAAATTCAACTTAAGCATATTAGAGTAGTCTTGCTTTTGGGTGTATGCTTATTGATTTCAACGTTTGCATTAAACTTTCGCAAAGCATTACTGGAGCACGATAGTTGGCGGGCAGCCTTCAATTTTGTCGCATGTATACTTGGGGTGAGAACATTAAGAAGGGAGGCTAAAAGCGCCGGGTTGTAAAATACTGCTGCCTGAAGGCAACTATACATGCAGTGATCTTAAATTTATTTGGAGAAACAATGGCTCTTAGCCGGGGTTAACTTTCTAACTATCTAAGTTTTAACTTTCAATATTTCGACTATGAAATTCATTAAGTCTCAAAACACAGACGGAACTCCCGTCAACTTGTATTACGAAGACTGGGGAAGCGGAAATCCTATTGTATTTCTTCATGGCTGGCCTCTTGACCATCAAATGTGGGAATACCAAATGCGAGTATTGCCAGAAATGGGCTTTCGATGTATTGCCTATGACCGCCGGGGTTTCGGTAAATCAGATAAACCATGGAACGGATACGATTACGATGCATTGACAGACGACTTAAAGGCAGTTCTTGACCAGTTAGACCTTCAAAACGTAACACTTGTGGGGTTTTCGATGGGCGGCGGTGAAGTGGTACGTTACTTTAGCCGTTATGGAGGAGCCAGGGTATCAAAAGTTGTTCTGGTAAGTTCTATCGCACCATTAACCATGCAAACTGACGATAATCCTGATGGAGTATCTCAGGAGAAATTAGATGAGATCGCCAGTCAATTGCAAACCGATCGTGCAGGTTTCCTAACAGAATTTGCCAAGAAATTTTACGGCGTTAACTTGTTACACCACCCGGTAAGTCAGGGTACGTTGGATTGGAACTTAACGGTAGCCATGCAGGCATCGCCAAAGGCAACTCTTGACTGTGCGCATAGTTTTTCAGAAACCGATTTCAGGTCGGAAATGACAAGCATTACTGTTCCCACTTTAATCATCCATGGTGATAGTGACCAAACGGTTCCCATTAAAGCAACCAGTGCAAAGGCGGCCCAGATGATTCCTGGAGCTGAATTTGTTGTATACGAGGGGTCGCCTCATGGTTTATTCCTTACAGATAAGGAAAGATTAAATGCTGACCTTATTGAATTTGTACAGGCGCCAGTAAAATCTGCGGTACTTTAGCAACTTCTAGTCAGAGCAGAAGCCGTCTTTAAAGATGGTTTCTGTTATTATAACAGTGATGCACTAATTACATGAACCAACGGCAACAATTTTATCGCAAAGGAATTGAAAATGAAAATACTGAACCTTCGCCTATCTCACTTTCTACCCAGATATTTCCTTTATGAAGCCGGATGATCTCTGCACATAAATAAAGGCCAATGCCAAATCCTGATATATACTTTATATGTTTTGCCTCCACTCGACAAAAACGACTAAATAATTTTTCCAGGTTTTTATCTTCTATACCAATCCCGCTATCTGACACTCACTATCACATTGTGATCGTTTTTCTCTGTTTTTATTTCGATTTCTGCCCCTTCGCCGAGTATTTTATTGCATTGGATAATAGATTAGAAATAACATGTTCCGTCTTATCCTATCCCCCTGAATTGTTAATTCGTCTGTATCAGTTACGAAAACGATTTTATGACTAGTCACAGTTAGCCTTACTTCATTAATTACTGCACTTATTAGATTATTGATATTAAAAGGCTAGAATAGAGACCTTTCGGCTCTCCAATGAGAACTGTCGCAAACTTAAGTAATGGATTAGAACCTTACAGTAGCGATCCAAGCTTTGCCTAAAACTAGGCTTGACCAGCCCTAAAACTACATGTATTCTCAATAATCAGGATGAACCATATTGTCTCCACCTTCAATATCACCATACTCATCCTTAAAATCATCTTTCCTGTCAGGAACTACATCGTCTTCCGGAATAAGTTCGTCATCATCTTCCTCTCGTTATATTTCTTCGGAATCAGGATCATCTGATTGTCCGCTTTGATCTGGTGTTGGAGAAACGGGTTTGGATAAATCCTCGCTGCAATAGAACGCCTCAATTTTGTCGCCGACTATATTGATGGTTTCTTGTGACAAATCCCCTTCCACCAGTTGCCAGGTATTGTCGCCATTATTCAAAATTGACCCAACCTTTTCTCCTTCAACTTAAATATTGAAGGTTTCGTCAGCATGTTCTATTACGACTGCTACATCGTTGCCTGTTCCGTGTACATCAGCTTGTATTTCTAAGGACCTTTTCATATCGAAATAAGCTAAATTCCTGCTAAATGTTTCCGAATTCAAAAAATGAGTTCGTTCTGACGGGTTGTCTATCGCTTATCGTCTTTTGGTAGATTTGTTATCGCTTGCTTGAGCGCATTAATGGATTAAAATGAATCTTAAATTCCTTAAACTAATTATCTCCAGGGCCTGTTGGTTCTTTATCACCAAAAGAAATTGATATGGCAGCCGAAAAAGACAAACGAAAAGAATTACTGAAATTCATCGATAAAAAAGCGTTCGACGTAATTATTAAGGCATCTCCCGATAAGTTTAAAGACAAGGACCGGGAGAAGTTCGATGACCTAAAAAGAAAAACAGAGAATGAGAAGAAGCAATTTCATGATGAATATAAAACTGCAGAAGAAGTGAAAGCCAATTTTTTGAGCAACGTACGTTCAAAAGCCGCTGGCAAGGTAAACAAAGAGCTCGAACATTTGGGTTTGCCCACCTTGCCCGATTTAAAAGATGAGTTTATGGAAATATGCAAGAAGCTTGAGGTAAATTAAAGACTCATCTTCGATAAGCCACTTCAGATTATTGCTAATTAGTCCAAACTTTCGTTCGCTTTAATGATTGGAATAGATCATTGTCTACTTAATTACCAGCTTATGAATGTCAGCGATTTCATTGTTCAACGCCTTTCGGAGTGGAACATTAAGAGAATTTTCGGATATCCCGGTGATGGCATAAATGGCCTCCTGGGAGCCCTTAACAGAGCCAGCGATAAAATACGATTTATACAGTCTAGGCACGAAGAAATGTCCGCGTTTATGGCCTGTGCACATGCGAAGTTTACTGATGAAGTTGGAGTCTGCCTTGCCACCTCAGGTCCCGGAGCCATCCATTTACTAAACGGCCTTTACGATGCCAAGCTGGATCACCAGTCCGTAGTGGCGATAGTTGGACAGCAGAAAAGAACCTCCCTCGGAAGCAGCTATCAGCAGGAAGTTGACTTGGTAAGTCTATTTAAAGATGTTGCATCGGAATATGTGCAGATGATTACAGACCCGGCACAGGCGCGACATGTAATCGACCGCGCTTTCCGGATTGCTAAAGCCGAAAGAACAGTTACAGTCGTGATTATTCCCAACGATTTGCAGGAAGAAAAAGCAGTGGAAGAACCCCCGCGCAAGCACGGAAGCGTGTTTACCGGTGTGGGACATTCCAAAGCGCATCTGGTTCCTTCCGAACATGAGTTGCAGCAGGCCGCTTCTATATTAAATGAAGGACAAAAGATTGCCATTTTGGTTGGTGCCGGAGCTTTTAGTGCCGTAGATGAGATTAAGGAACTGGCTGAGTTGCTTGGTGCAGGCGTGGCTAAAGCACTTCTGGGAAAGGCAGTATTACCTGATGACCTGCCCTATGTTACCGGCTCCATTGGCCTGCTCGGTACTAAAGCCAGCTGGGAACTGATGGACGGCTGCGACACCCTGCTGATGATAGGCAGCAGTTTCCCATACTCAGAGTATTTGCCCGAGCCAGGCAAAGCGCGAGGTGTACAAATTGATATCGACGGGCGGATGCTGAGCCTGCGCTACCCTATGGAAGTAAACCTTCTCGGCGACAGCAAGAGCACGCTGCAGGCGCTGATACCTCTGCTAAAACGTAAAGAAGACCGATCTTGGCGCCAGAGCATTGAGCAGCATGTAGCCGACTGGTGGAAAACTGTACAAGAGCGTTCGGAGCAGAGCGCCAACCCGATTAACCCGCAACGTGTTTTGCAGGAACTTTCTCCAAAGCTACCCGACGAGTGTATTATTACTGCCGATTCGGGCACATCTGCGTTTTGGTATGCCCGTAATTTAAAGATACGGGAGGGCATGCTGGCATCTCTATCCGGTACCCTCGCAACAATGTGCCCGGCAGTGCCTTACGCCATAGCGGCTAAGTTTGCCTATCCCGGAAGGATACCGATTGCCATAGTGGGCGATGGCGCCATGCAAATGCTGGGTATGAATGAACTGATTACTATTGCTAAATACTGGAAAGAATGGACCGATCCGAGGCTAGTGATTATCGTACTCAACAACCGCGACCTGAACATGGTAACCTGGGAGCAACGAATACTCGCCGGAGAACCCAAGTTTGAAGCATCACAAGATATTCCGGATGTTCCGTATGCTGCATTTGCGGAGCTGCTGGGCTTAAAAGGAATCAGAGTTGAAAATCTAGAGGAGATATCCGGGGCTTTAGATGCTTCGCTTAACGCGGATCGCCCGACTGTGCTAGACGTGCTGGTAGACCCGAATGTTCCCATTGTTCCATCGCATGTAGATCTGAGCCAGATGGCGATGCTAAACAAAGCTTTATTAAAAGGCGATCCGGATAGTGCAGGAATTATTAGGCAAACTATAAAAGATGTAATGCAGGGTGGTGTTGCCTGATGAACGCCACCCTGTTAAAGAGCTTACTAACCTGAGATTAAAATAGTGTTGTACACACCCCTACGGAAGGGTCTCTGCCGATTGTAAAGACACAATCTCCCCCTCTCGAGAGGGGATGGCAGAATTTTCCGGTATGTTCTGTCTTTCAACAGAGGTGTGTGGTCAGCTTGTTAAGCTTCTAATAAACATATAATCGAACTAAGATACTACGGCTGTCCATTTCCTCCAGCCGCACCATAAACCTGACCGGTTGAGTAACTCGCATCATTAGCCGCCAGCTGAACATAAATCGATCCCAGCTCAGCCGGTTGCCCGGGCCTGCCCAGAGGAGTATCACCACCGAAACTCTTTATTACTTCCTGCGTTGCGCCCCCGCTTACCTGTAAGGGAGTCCAGATTGGGCCGGGAGCCACACCGTTTACACGAATACCTTTCGGTGCAAGCTGTTTGGCCAGCGATCGCACATAGCTTGTAGTGGCGGCTTTAGTTTGTGCATAGTCATAAAGCTCCCCGGAAGGATCGGTGGCCTGCACTGAGGTAGTGCCGATAATTACGGATCCTGGTTTTAGATGCGGTAAAGCAGCTTTGATGGTCCAGAAAGGCGCATAAATATTTGTCTTCATCGTCCAGTCAAACTGTTCGGTGCTGATATCCAAAATTGAGGGATGTGTTTGTTGTCGTGCTGCATTGTTTACCAGGATATCAAGCCCACCTAAACCACGTACTGCGTCCGCAACCATTCTCTGACAAAATGCTTCATCCCTGAGGTCGCCGGGAATAGCAACTGCCTTCCTACCCTCCGCTTGTATTAAGGCTATCACTTCACGGGCATCAGGTTCTTCCGCAGGCAAATAATTTATAGCCACATCAGCACCCTCACGAGCATAGGCAATTGCTGCAGCTCTTCCGATGCCCGAATCTCCCCCTGTAATCAGCACTTTGCGGCCCTTCAGCCGGCCTGATCCCTTATAACTTTTTTCTCCGTGATCAGGACGGGGATCCATTTGGCTTGATAGTCCCGGCCATGGCTGAGATTGAGCTTTAAACGGTGGTTTAGAATACTTAGTGGTGGGGTCTTCTAACATAATGGCGGTTTCTGATTCATTTTCATTTTTTAGTTGAACGGGAGCTCCTAATACCGGTGAAGCCGCTACAGCTGCTAAACCGGCGCCTAATCCGGCAACCGCTTCTCTGCGGGTTATTGTTTTATTCTTTTCCATGGTAACAGATGATTTGAATAATAATGATGCTGCAAAAATTCTGTTTGCTTATTTGATAATCCCGCATCTCAGGACAGAATCTCTGCCTTAATCCCTCACTACATGACCTTCTTTCCAAAACACTCCACTGTTCTTGTCAGGAAAGGTTCTGGTACTTAATAGTACGATGGTACTATCATTTTTCAGAAACAGCGAGCTAAAATAAGCCCCTTGGTCTACAGGAAGATCAGGGTACGGACGGGAGATATTTCGAAAGTTACGAGCCATGCTATTACCCATCATTACGAGCATCGTATTTTTTTTCCAGTCTTTATACCGATCAATTTTTCGCCCGCCTTCAGTTTGCATCGAGATTACCGTTTCTCCGGATGGCAGTTGTAACACACAGGGAGCACCACCCCAAATTGGGTTAACTCCAGCATACCAGCGCCTTTTATTTTCCTTTGTTCCCGGTTGTTTGTAGTTCCACCTTGATTTCACAGACGACCATATTATTTCCGGTGAGGTTTCATTATTTACCGCTTCTACAGGAAAAATAATCCCTTTATTATCTTTTAGAAGCACCGGAACAGGCATCCCATCCCGGCGGCCGGGCGTAAAGGCAACTTGCTGCGGTACAGACCAGGTAGTCCCGTTATCTTTCGATTTAATCAACAAAATCTGTTGTTCATGCCTGGTTTTCGACCTCTTTGTACTTAATATTTCGCTCGAGAAGAACAGTTGAATTTCCCCATCTGGCATCTGCAACATTCCCGGCTCCCATGATCTGCCCAGTGCTACTATGCGGGGTTCGCCCCAATTTTCGCCACCGTTCTTACTAATGCGTATCTGTAAGTTATTATGAGTACTGTCGTCAGGAATGCCCTTACCAGTGTAAGACAGCAGTAACCAACCATTTTTTAAAAGCAGAAGGTCGGGAGTAGAAAATCCGGCATAATTAGGACTGTTATCGGGAACTATAATCTCTGCCGGATTCCAGGTAGTACCATTATCTACACTTTTCCTTAAGGCAATATTATCCCATTCATTTTTTTTGGTGCCGCAATGGTAAACAAGTAATAGCGTATCGCCAGCCAGCCGCCTTACTCTTCCATACTCAGCAAAATATACATCGTGGGAAACACGCTTCGAGGTGGGGTGCCAAATTATCCTGCTTTTGGGCAGAGAAGTATCTGCAGGGGGAATCTCTTCAACTATGGGCGGGATAGATGGACTAGGCTGCCTGCATGAGATGGACCAAATTACAGCTGCATATAGAATTAAGCGAATTAAACTTTTCATAGGGTCGAACTTCTTGAGGTAACATAGCACTTCTAATAAAGATTATAATTAGCCCGCCATATACCGAAAACACGTACTTCTCCAATTTTAAACGGATTTATACTTGTTAACAATCTACCTTATGACAACGGATTTGAAGATTCATAACTCAAAAAAAAGGATGCGAAGGATTCGAAAGACCCGACAGCTTGGCATTACGAGAAAGAGATTCGATACAGGTGACGGGAATATCTAAGGACTTATTCCTGATTTAAGCAGTTGCCGGAATAAATATTAAAAAAAGAGCGTAGGCAAGCACTATCTCTCAGGAAGTAATACCTGCACTAATATATAACTGATTCTGGTAAACTCCTCTTATAGCATCGTAAAGCTCTTCAAAGTCGCCATTTTTGAGTAAGTACCCCTTAGCTCCGGCCTGCAGTGCTTTATCTACAATAATCTGCTTCGAATGCATCGTCAGAATAATTACTTTGATAGCGGAAAGTTCTGACAAATGAATTTGCCGGGTCAGCTCAATGCCGTCCATTTCAGGCATATTGAGATCAGTCAAAACGATATCCGGATGAACCCCACTGCGCAGTAACTCAAGAGCTTGCAGTCCATCGTTAGCCTCAGCAATTACTTCCATATCTTCTTCCGCTTTAAGCAAACTGGCAATTCCCTGGCGTACTATATCATTATCCTCTACCAATAAAAGCTTAATCATGTTAGATAGTTAATATCGCAGTATTTTAATACGACAGATATCTCTAAAAAGTTTGACGCTTTTTGTAGCAACTTTTTAATTTTTTGCGGATGACAGGGGCATTTGAACAGTCACCGCGGTCCCCTGGCCTGGTACTGAATCAATTTTTATCTGACCATTAAGCAGTTTAATCCTATCCCCGCTTTTCTTTCTCCTGAGTTTAACATTCCCCGGCCGTTGTCCTGCACCTTAATCAGAACCTCATCAGTATTAATACTTGCTTCTGCAGCTGCCTCCGTTGCTCCCGAGTGCTTGACCACATTAAGCATTAGTTCCTGCATAGTTCGAAAAATAGCAAGTTCCATGTAGCTATCTAACCGGCCGACAAATCCTGTTACAATACAATTAAATTTCACGTTGATACTTAACTGGCTACACACATCCTCAATCGCGGCTTTAAGGCCAAAATCCTCCAGTATAGAAGGCATCAACTCGTGCGAAATACGTCTGCTTTCAACAATGGCATCCTTTAATAGCTCATCAGTATATTTTTTTGCTTGAATATATGCCTGTGATTCATCAGCGGCCTGTTCTGGTGTGAGACGAGTCATGCTAATTTTAATCGCGTACAGGAGCTGACCCAAACCATTATGCAAACTCTCAGATATGCGCCTGCGCTCTTCTTCCTGGCTGGCCAGCGTAACCCGAAAAATCTCCTGCTGCTGCTCGGCTTCCATTCTTCTGATCTTTTCGTCGGCCCGGCGCGAGGCTGTAATGTCTTTGTCTACCCCTAAAACCCTTACCGGCTCACTATTATTATTTCTTACTACGGTAGCTTTGAGATGCATTATTTTAATTTGCCCTGCAATATTCAATTCCAGCGTTTCCGCGAAATCGGTATCTCCTTCTTTGAGATGTCTGACCACCCGTTCTGCGGCTGGCCTGCCTGTCGCAGTTGTATATCTAAGGTAGATCTCAGGTGTTACCCCAGTTCCCTTTTCCAGATTAAACAGCCGGTACATTCCGTCTGACCAGGTAAAGGCACCGGTAGACAGATCGAAGTCCCAGCTTCCGAGAAGCGCCAGATCCTCTGATTGTTGCAAGAGTAAATAATTCTTAAAGCGCTCTTCTTCAGCTTGCTTGCGAGCTGAAATATCCATGTTTACTGATACCACGCCATCGTTAAACTTAACAAACATGCAGGAGTACCATCGGTTAAAGCCTTCATAAGGATAATAGTATTCGGCTTGTTGTGGCTCGCCGGTTTCGATGGTTTTAACAATCAAATTAAAAAGTACAGACTTCTTCATTCCGGGGTATTCCTGTACGTAGTACTTCCCTACCAGGTCTGTCCGCCCCATTACTCTCTCATGCTCCTTGTTAATCATCTTAATCTCGATGTCGACCACCGCGCCGTTTTCATCCCTTACCGCCTCAAGAACTGTCATCTGCATCAACGTGATATCAAAGATAGATTGCAGTTGGTCGCGGCTTTCCTTTAATTGCAACGTTCGTTCATTTACTTCCTGCTCCAAACGGCTGGTAAAACCCAGCAATTGCTCCTCAGTCTTTTTACGCAGCGTAATGTCGCTGGCAGCTCCCAACCATTCCTTTATTTCACCTTTTTTATTTAGAACCGGAACAGCCCATGAATTTACCCACCAATATTTCCATTCGCCTGAATCACCCGATGATCAAACTGAAACATTTTTTTCCCGTCAATCGCTTCCTTAATCGCCCCAACAACCCTCACTTGTTCTTCTTCAGGAATGTAAACATTCATCCATTTATCGCTCGGCAGTTGTGTGTCTACGAGGAAACCTTTACCGCTTAATGTATACATTTCCTGCCAGTCAGGACTCATGCGGTAAACTAAATCAGAGCTGGCAGCTACAAAAGTGTGAAACTGTATCTCGCTCTCCAGCAGTGCTTCCTTTGTGCGTTTAATTTTGTCAATATCACTTGTTACGGTGATCTGTCCGGTAATTGCGCCCGCCTGATTTTTAAGAGGTACAGCGATTACCTGGGTCCAGACCTCGTGTCCGTCATCCCCGGTGTATAGCATTTCAATGCCAGGCAAAACGTATTCACCGCGCTTTGCCCTGGCACCAGGGAAGTTTTGCGGTTCTATCTGTTTTCCCCGCTCATCCCAGGCACGCCAACGCCAATGACGATCCTTAAGGAAGACGTTACCTTATTTACTTCACTGTTTGCTGCCTCTAAGTCGGTTACTCGCTTGGGTACAGTCACTCTTGCTCAAGTCCGAAAAATTGAAGACCCTATAAAATCCCATGAGTTTACAATAAAAACGGAACCTAGGATATTAATGAACGATACTTTAAACGTGATCATTTCAATTTCCGATGGGACAGGTTCCAACTCTATCGTTTCGACTATATCAATACCATATTTCAAGAAGGCTGGCAAGAAAGGCCTGGTTATGATGAATTATTTCTCGATTACTACCCTGAAATCTTAAGAATGCTTTACAGACCATTTGTATCGGTACGCAAGGCTTTATTAAACCCGGTAGACTTAGCAAATCTTGATTTTACGTTGCCGATATATGACATTGGAACAGGCTCTTATTATTACAATAATGGCGTAAAGGATTATATAGAAGGGGAACCGTGCTTAATAAGGCTTGTTAAAATGCCTTAGATATTCGGCTTTAAAAAATGCGACTGTGAATTTTGGCTGTATATCATTTACCACCTACTCCTTACCATGGCATTTTTTGAATTTCTTCCCACTTCCACAAGGACATGGTTCGTTCCGACTAACTCTATTATTAAGTTTTTTATTATCGGACTTGGGTGCCCCTAAAGCAGGCGCTTGATAGTAATTATTTGTAATTATGGTTTTCTCTATCGTAGGTTTTTCAGTCGCTACTTGCTCAGAAGGTGGTAAAGACATGTAAGCTATAACTAACCCTAAAGCCGCTATAATTAGCCCCACAATGTTCATAGTTCGATCAACCGTAAAAAATGGCAAACTCTTAACTGCATCAAGCTCTGGAGCAATCTCGAGAATTTCTTTTTTTGCTGTTTCGAAAACGCTTGCATTAAAGGGGTGCTTTAGCTTTTCCGTTAGCGATAATTGCAACGCCTGCAATTCGGGCAAGGATTTTTTTTCAAAAGATTCGAGTGAATCTAAAATCAAATGGAAAAGATTGAAATCTATTCTATTTCCGAAGCTGCAATTAGGACAAGGAATGGCAAGTTTATTTACCATAAAATCGTTAGCATTATAGTAAAAACTATAGGCTAACTCGTCTGTCAGATACACGGAATGGCATCTTTCGCAGGTGCAGGGAAACTTATACCAATTATTTAGGTGTTTGCCTATATAACTTGCTTTCTGTCTCCGGTCTTCTTCGTTATGTTGCAAACTGCATGTTTAATTCCCGGCAAATTTAAAATACATTATTATATAAAATAACAATATAAACCAAAAAAAGCCTGGATTGGCATTTATAGCAATCAGAAAAACAGGGGGGATTATAAAAATGACGATATTAAGTATCTTATTTTTATTCATTCTGTGTCACAGCAATTGAAATCGCCGATTTTCTTGGTATTGGATCAAATATATACTATATACAGGGTCTACGCTTTTATTAAGTCTTTGTTTCAATTCAACTGCTATATAAAACATTTGGTAGTGTTGAGAAATTGTTGCATCTAAGCTGTGCAGAATAACAATTAACAGATTTCTTCACTAAACGAATCAACTTTTTTAAATTAAAAAATTCACAATATTCCTGGTCGAGAGGTAGCCCCTCATCCTTTTTTCTCTGTGAAGAGTTAAATGTTGTTCTGCAGCGGCCGGGATACGTAATTAAAAAATTATGCAGAACAACATTAGTAAAATTTCAATGTCCGCTATTCAAAAAGAGGTACGGTTACAGCCGAGCAAAACGGTTGAAATAACAATAAGCCCAGACAATAAAAAGATTGTCAAAAAATGCATTGCTAAGAATATTGTTTACGGCGTCTTTCCCATTGTTGGTAATAGCATGACTTGCAACGATGAAAGGTCTATTCCAGACGGAAGTCAAGTTTTAGCTTACGAATTGGAAATCGACTTTAATAAGCATTTTGAAAGTATCTGGCATTTGTTACCATTAAACGAACCTATATTAATAATGGGCACAAACAGAGCCGGAGTAAAATTCTTTGTATGCAAAACGATCATTTTTATAAATGCTGTTTCTGGTTACGTGTATTTAAAATCTTATAATCCAGACCCTGCTTATAATGGGGGCGGGTTAGCATTCAGTAGTATTGAGAGTATTTTAAAAGTTATTCAAATTATAAAATAGAAGTTATGGAACACTTATCAGATTTACAGATCGCAAATTTAATGCACGTTTTCCAGTTGGAACCTATGACCCGCGAAGAGGTTATCCCTCTGCTTGAAAAGAAATATTCAGAAATGACATGGGAGGAGACTTGGGAAAAAACCCCAACGGGTCGGCAAAAGACTAAAAAAGCAATGGATATCCATTTTATACTTTATCCGAACTAGCTAAAATTTCAAGCCCCGCACACGCGGGGCTTTTTTATTTGCAGTCTAAAATAAATTATATTAGTCCAATGTTTTTTCTTGATGCATCAACTACTACCGATTGGATACAAAGTTATGTTGCTATAGCTCAGCTTGTGATTGGGGCACTTACCGCATTCTTTCTCGTACAAACCTTTAGACTTCAGGCATGGACTTTTAAGAAGCAGGCTGACGCTACAGATGCTCAGGTTAAAGCTTTAACCCTTCAAATGGAACTAGCTACTATAGAAAAGAAACGATACTTGTACGAAATCCGCCCATACATAGACTATGAGTATGATTATTCTAAAAATCTATTGAGAATTACACCGAGGAATCGAGATATAGTAGATGCGCATTTCAAGATATTAGTTATAGCAGACGGGCTAGTTCCTTTATCTTTTAATCCACAGCTATCACCGTCGACTTATCCTGTGGATTGTGGCTTTTTTGTAGATTTTACGATGAAAAGGCAATTCCATGAGAACGAACATATGCTTGATTTCGCCACGTTTTATAAAGATGCACTGGGAAACTCGTACTATATGGGAGCTGTGGTCATTAAAAATCATCCCGCAAGTCCTATCGGGCCTGTCCTATTAGGCACAGAAGTGATCTTGTAATATCACATCTTAAACCAACAACAAAAACGACAACGCGGCAATAAAAAAAGCCCTTCTAAGCTAATAGAAGGGCTTTTTAGTACCCCTGAGCGGGAATACTTTGAACACTTAGAGCGCTTTCTAATGATTCTGGAGCCCGTTATTGAGGATTTGAAAGGGAAAGGATTTATAAAATGATAAAATTTAAAAGGTTCGGTTGGGGAGGTTATTCTTAATAACATCTTCTGACCGGACTAGCTTTGAACCAAATATTTGGATATTAATAAAAAGAAGTTTTTGTTGTATGTGGATAATCTGAAATATTCATTTTAGATTCTAAGATATTGCAAATAAAAAAATTATTTCTACTCAAGACGATACAGATTTCCAAACATTTTTATTGAAGATGTGGAAGTTTTATTGCGTTTAATTGCATGAAATAAAGTTTTTTAAATGGGCAACGGGAAGAATATCCAAACGTACAGGATACTAATATGAATCAAAATTATTTCGTCAACTAGGGGCGAAATTGTGAAGATACTAAGCCAATCTTATTATTTTTGTACAATACCAAAAACAGCATTTAATGTTAATTTTTCAACATCAAGATTATTTCCCTGCTTACCCTTTTTAAAATTCGAAGAACATATAAAACCTGTACTAGCAGTTTTCTCAAGTGAATCAAGCAGAATTACCATTTTTTTGTAGTCGCCTTCAAACGATATTTCCTGCTTAAGTACCCTACTTGTACTATCGCTCAAATCTTGTTTCAAAAGGGGGTTGTAGGATATTCTTACCTCTTTTGAAGCAGCAATTCCGGAAACTTTTAGCCAAAAATCATTCTTCCACTCAGCTGAATCCAAAGTATACTGCTTTAATAGAACATTAAGCACACGATGTTTTCGATTTAAATAACCCGGATTTTGTGAGAGATCATTCTTTTTATCTGCTTTTTGATGGAGTTCATTGTTAAGGCTAATTGCTTTAATAGTTTTACGAAAAGCTAAATTCCAAGATAGCAAAGTCAGAAATAATGCTCCCACAATGAGAATCCGATTCTTTATATTATATGTCAGGTTCCGAAACATTAATAATTAATTGTTATTGCAAAAGCCTGTTTCTCGTTTTCTGTTGATGGTGAATAGCTATTTAAATTCACATTTCGCAACCAACTTTTGCTTTTGAGTATATAAATCCACTCATTAACCAAAGTCAACTCATTTGTTTCACCAAGAATTTCGATGGTTCCTATTTTAAAAAGCTCCTGACGACTTTTATTGCTTGCAGAAACATCTAAAGGGTTTATTAAAATTTCTTTGATACTTAAACCTAGCGGAATACTTTGCCCTAATTGATCTGCTAACCAGGCGTGGCCTATTCCCTTATACCAACCAAGTTCCTTTAAATAAAGCTCACTATCAATGATATCCTTTTCAGTATGCTGATAACTTTCTATACTAGCTGAGTTTTCATCAATTATGTGTATCAATTCGGAATTTTTGGAATTGTAATAGGTAAAAAGTAAAAAGTTAATCAATAATAATGTGAAAAACGTTCCCATCATAATAGCTAGCCTGAAATTGAACGTTTGCTTCTGTCTGAAATTCTCAAGATTGTTGGTTGCCAATTCAACTGCCGCTGTAACTGCATTAAGCTTAGGATATAAGGCAAGCTGAAATGCTGCAGAATAGGCTAAGAGACAGCTCTCCTTTATGGGTGTTATTCCAACTTTCATTGGAAATTCTGATCTTTCACCGGCTAAATGCCTATAATCTTCCCAATCCCCTGCTTCATTTAATGAAATGTTATGTCCATCAAAACGAGTAAATTGGCCATAAGAGTTCAATTGCTTCAAGATATGGCTGCTCAAAAATGGGCCAAAGCTTACACTCAATATATTGGGACAAAACTTTTGAATTTGAAATAAAAATTTGTCAATAATTTCCTTGCGAACTATCGTTATAAATGAACAATCTCCACCAATGAAGTTTTGAATGTAAAATTGATCTGGCTTAATATTCGGAAAAAGTTGTGAAAGCTTTTCGTGACTCAAATTTTCATCCCGATTGGTTTTTTTCGTTAACAAGCCTTTACCCGTAAAGGAAATTGAAATTGGATTTGTAGTGGAAACCTTTTTGAAAATGATTTCTAAATCACCACTCTCTTCGAATTGCTTTTCAATAGTTAAAGTGTCTTTTTGTAAGGATATTGTACAAGCTCTACAGCTAATATTGTTGTCGGCCAATACCTGTAGCTCTATTCCAGTACAAGAATTCAACCATAAATATCTACTCAAGTTTTTTATCATTGATTAGAAATAACTGGTCTAATAAATACTAGTGTTACCACTTTGCTATTACCTCTCTCCCTGCTGCTAAACAACCATTTCAAGCCAGGAATTCTTGATAACAACGGAATACCTTTACCTGATTCGCTCTTTTCCGTACGCTCCAGACCTCCTAAGACTATCATATCCTCATTTCGGGCTCTTATAATCGAAGAGAATTTACTTGTTGAAGTTGGTGGAGGTGCATTTTCAGGGGGAGTGCCAATAAAATCAGAAATATCAATGTCAATATTTAAAGTTACCTGATCATTACCAGAGACTATAGGGCGGATATTGATTGCAAGATTAGCTTCTACTGGTTTAAATTCCTCAGTTACGACCGTTTGAGCAGTTAACGAAGGAATCACATTTTGGGTTCGTTGAACATAATAGCGTTTGCTCCCGATAGTAAGGTTAGCTACATGCCCGTTAAGTGTAGAAAGCTTAGGTACCGAGCGAACCTCAACATTATCGTTTCGTTCCAATGCACTCAATCCTACATAAAAATTTGGAGTTACCCGCCCTAAATTAAATGAACTATTTCGGCCTAGCTTTGACAATAAATCATTCAATGCGCTAGCACCAAAGTTGTATTCAATACCCGGCAGTAATGTTCCACCTGATTTTACACTGTCAGCGATTCCTGCACGAATGCCAGTACGCACCGTTTTTCCCTTTCGCACATCTACAAGTGTCACCTCAATTAGTACCATAGGTACTAACCGGTCTATTTGTTTAATAAAAGTCTCTATCTCATTAATCTGCGGTGCAGAACCAGATAAAAGCAGAGTATTCTGTTCACGGAATTCTTTTATCTCCACACCTTTTTTCCACTCGACCGGAATCATTGATTGTATTGTATCAATCGAACGATATTGGAGCTGCACTACTTTATTAGCTCGTAATCCTTCAATCTTTCTGTCGCCAATTAAATAGACGCCATTTTCTACACGATAGGTATAATCAGTTCCCTGAAATAGTGTACTTAGAAATCCATTGTAAGTAATTTCTTTTAATTTAGAAGTAACACTTCCCTTTAAATCCGCATAAATAAAATAATTAATTCCTGCTTCCTGAGATGCTGATTTAACAAGATCAATTATCGCTGTATTAGAAGCATCAACGCTCAAAAGCCTTCCAGCGGCCGAACTCTTTCCGGTTAAGGTATAAGTGCCTCCACTAGCAGTGCCACCAGCCGAAGCTGGTCTCAATGTGCGCCGCACATCAGTATTTTTATCTTCATTTATGTAGAGTTCCTCGCCATCTAACAATGACTGAAAGATGTATACATTATCAGCCGTCTTTACAATTTTCAGATTATTAGCGAAAGCCAATTTTTCGAGCGCCAAATCAAAAGGTGCGTTTGATAGAAAAGCAGTGACTTTATGATTCAAAAGGTGGGTTGGAATCACCAAATTTTTCTGTGAAATCTGCGTAATCTTTCGTGCAACAACACTTAGTGTATCAGCATTTAACTCAAGGTTTAACGTATTATTTGAGGAATTATAACTTGCTGTAATTTGTTTAGGCAAAACGACGGGTCTTATCTCCGGAACTTTAGTCACAGACATAATTGATCCAATTAAATTGATATCAAGATTATGTTCCTTAGTTAAAAATAGAAGAACGTTTAATGCCGTTTCGTTAGTGAAATTGTTAAATATCTTGAAATTTAGTTGGGGATCAATATTGATATTTAAGTTATTTGATTGTGCTAACGCTCTTAAAAATTCTTGCGCCGACACATCCGAAACTGAAAGGTGTACTTTTTCATTTAATCCGGGAACTGTTACAGAAAGATTCTTTAAACGCTCTTCCACTAGTTTCAATCGGTCTGCACCCGTATTAGTTTGAGCAAAAACCCCAGAACTCATATTGAAAGTTACCAGGAGAAATAAAATTTGATAAAACGTCCATACATTGGACTTGAAGGTTCTCATCAATAAGTAAATAATAAGGGATAAATTTCATCAATTGAGGTCTCTCCGTCAGAAAATAAGGCAAAAGCATTTTCAGCTAATGTTTTTATTCCACGTTCTTTTAGCAATGGATCTACATATGAATTCCCTTGTTTGATTTCGATGGATAATTCCTGATCGAGGGGTATTACTTCATAAACAGCTTTTCTTCCTTTATAACCGGTATAAAAACAGCTTTCGCAACCCTTTGGAGAAAAATGATATGGTATTTCATGAAAGGGCTTGAACTGTTTCGGGTAAATCTTTTTGTCAAAGGGAACCTTTGTTTTACACTCGGTACATAATAATCGCAATAAGCGTTGTGCTACTGTAGTATTTAATGTATTTGCTACCAAAAAACCAGGTATACCCATGTCCATTAATCGTGATACCGTACCCCATGCAGAGTTTGTATGGATAGTAGATAGAACCAAATGTCCCGTTAGAGCGGCTCGAATGGCCATATTGGCCGTTTCCGGGTCGCGTATCTCGCCTACCATAATTACATCGGGATCCTGACGCAGGAATGTTCGCAATGCCGAAGCAAAAGTAAGCCCAATGCTTTCTTTCAATTGAACCTGATTAATGCCCTCCAGGGTATACTCAATCGGATCTTCGATGGTAAGAACATTTCTCGTTTCCTTGTTCAGAAGTTTAAGTGTAGCATACAAAGTTGTAGTCTTACCAGAACCTGTAGGGCCGCTAATTAACAAAATACCGTTCGGACGCTTAACTCCCTGCAAGTAATTATCTAAATCGAAGTCCGACAGACCAAGACTATATAAATCAATATCGGTAGCGCTATTACTTAATAATCGTAAAACTACTTTCTCGCCGTGCAAGGTTGGAAGAACCGACACTCTGATGTCGAAAGAATCTTCGGTGCTTCGGTAATTGATACGGCCATCTTGCGGTAATCGCTTTTCTGCAATATCAAGGTTGGCCATTATTTTAATTTTATTTATAAGGGCTGGATACTCGTCTTTTTTTAACAAATACCTTTCCACCATCATTCCGTCGATACGAACGCGTACCCGGCATTTATTCTCGTAGCTTTCAATGTGTATGTCACTACTTTTTAAACCTTTAGCTTCGCTAATCAGATTTTCTAAAAAGTCATTTGCACCGGTATTAAAGGATGAGGCCGTTAATTGATGTCTCCCTTTTTCCTTAAAATAGTAAGTATTTAATAAGCGTGTTACATCATCGGCCGGAAGCCTTTGTAATTCGATTATTTTACCTAAAATTATTTCCAGTTCTGCTGTTAGGGCATATTCATCAGAAGTTTCATCACAATATAAAACAGTTTTTGATGCATCTTCCTCCTTTGGCAAGATCCTGTAGTGCCAGGCTTGCTCTCTGCTTATGAGGTGAACCGTCTCGTTTGATAAATGCAGTTCCTCTATCATATAAAAGGCATAAGGTAGCTGTGCAACCAGGAATCGTCGCTTAAACTAAAAAACTTAAAATTCCATTCAGCAAGAAAAGTAAAGGCCAGAAAAAAGGCTTGCAATCCGGCAAGTGGTATCTTATAAGCGGCCTTACGTTGTATCAGAAATTGCATAAGCGCAACACAAAGCGCAGCGAATAAACTTATAACATAAAACAAGATATAGTTAAGGGGAGACAAGTAAGCGGAAATGCAGATCAAAAATAATATATCTCCCAATCCCAAATAATTAGTGGTTATGTTTATCATACAGCGATGCCTGATAGAGAAATACGCAGAAATTAAAATAAGCTGAACCAGAAAAAAAGCCAGATTGATCCCGGTATTAGTAGCCAGCTGAAAGATAGTCTGGTTTTTAGTCCCTTCAATAATCATTAATAGAAGCAAAAAAGGAAACACTATCCAATACACCGCGCGATAGCGCAGATCCTGGTAGAAAATAAAAAACAGACAGGTAATAAGGAGCGTTTTAATAACCATCAGTCCGCTATAGTCTCTTTTAAATTTTTATCCTGGTCTATTTCCCAGACATTGAATGTGCCATTTCCGTTAAAATCGGCAACTGCAGTTGCTCTGGCTATAAACGCCGTAGGGCTGGACTGCAAAATTTCTACTCTGTAATTTGCTCTGCCGTCTTTTCCATCGCTGCTTAGCTTTTCCTGAACAAATCCGATCTCGTTCAAATCAGATGTATATTTAGACTTTTCGAAGAAATAATTTCGCTGAAGAGTATAAACATGCTCTAGTTGCACTTTAGCCTCTGTGCTTTTCGCTTTTGTAATAAGGGGCATTAGATTTGGCAAAGCCAGTAATACCAGTATCCCAATGATTACCAGAACAACCAGTATTTCGGTTAAGGTATAAGCTTTCACCTTTTTACCAGACAATGATTTGATATGAGAAATATTGTAAACTTTTTGAATCATAAATTGGGAATTTAATTAAGTGCGATAGATAACCTGATCAAGCGACTCATACGTCTTAGAACAAATCTGGTTACGGAGTAATTAGTGGCTTCCTCACGCAATCTCTATTTTTTTAAACCGTACAGATATTGATCCGTTTTCTTCATAGTAATAGGTTTTACGGCTTTTACAATAAGCTATTGGGGCCCCGAGGCTACGCATAACATCTAAAAAATGATACAAGCTACGCTCAGACATGCCAAGCCGTTTAGAGAGATTTTGTGGAGTTCCCGTAGATTGGGAGCGAATTAAGTAATCAACCGTTTCTAACCGGTTAAATAAAGAAGACTTCATTAGAAAGTAAGGCTTTTGTTTTTGTGATAAATTTCATTAGGCGAATCTAGCAACCTCACTTATCCTAATTAAAGATTCGACCCTGCTACGATTTTAGATCACACTTAGTTACGGCTATTATACGAATAGGGTGTTTTGCAGTCGAAATAATGTGGCGTAAACGAAACGATAGAGAGAACACAAGGCATGCTCCTAATTTTCACTAAAATATGATCGAACTTAACCAGCCCCGGATATTTCGGTAGTCGATGCACCGAACTTTCTGATCAGGCACTTGACCAGGATCTGGTGAAACAGATCAATGAACTGCAATCCCTCAAATCGGAAGACAGGCAGCATATTTTACAAACACTGGGAGCTTTGATCAGATAAGCCAAGACAAGGTTTACTTTGGGGTAAATAATACAAAACGCCTGGCCATCTTAGAACCAGCCGTTTTGCTTTATGTCCGATTTCAAACCCTGCAATACTTCTTCGGAATTACAAATTCCGAACAGCAGGAATTTTGATCCCTCTATCAAAGGCGACGGTCTGCTCCATGAGAAATTGAGTTTGCCCCTGAACTATTCCGAAAAGCCCCGATCCAATGTTTGCTCTCCCAAACAAATCACTTCCACCCCCCTTGTTAGCACCTCTTATTAACTTAAATTATTTAAATATCAATACCTAGATTATGCCTTAAAAAACCTATTAATATTGGAAATATCATTGAAAATAAAATAAGAAAAATTATTCCCCATCCTCGTTTGTATTTTATGTGATTAGGTTCATTTTTCCATTTAACTTCCAGATCTTTAAAATCAACTGTCTTCTTGTATCTATATTTTATCCCACAATAAAGGAGTACACCTAAAATTAAGGTTTGCCATTTCTGAATCATGGGAAAGTCAAACAGCCAGAAAGAACCCAGAGTCAGTAATGTAAAGATTAGACAGCCGATTAAAACAGTAACTACCAATTCAGCCATCAATCCAGGATTGGTATCGTTTCTACCCTTATACCAAATAAAAGTTCTAAAATATATATAATCAAACATTTCAATTATTATTCTTAAAATTCATCAATATGCTGTCCTATATTCTTCCCTGTAATCATTTCTGTAGTCATATTCCCAATGAAATATGTACCTGAAATTGCCCATCCCACTCCAGGAATAAAGCCAGCGGCACCAAAAGCTAAATCTAAACTGTTACTAGTGTTAACTCCATTAACCGCCATATCGCCAACCGATATGAGAACACCGGCCGCACCAAGTTTACTTCCTAAAGATTTGGCTCCTTGAAAGGCTTTCCCCGAAGCATTAAAGCTATTTGCTTTCCAACCAGTAGCTTTTCCTAACGGGTTCTTAAAATAAGTTTTTCCAGTAGTCTTACCCTTCCAATATAAATCATTGTGCGTGATATTACCCCTTATATCATTAAATGCACCCACAGAACCAACCGTCTTATTAAAGAAATCATATAAATCATCTCCCCCACTAACATTTCCTCCCCCCTTGTTGTCTGTCACCAACGGTGCTATATTTACACCATCTTCCCCTCTAGTTACATAGAGTTCGCCCATTTCAGAATCATCTCTAAAGTAAGAAAACCCATTCCTTGTATCGTTAATAGAGTAAATACCATCCGAACCTCTTACAATTCTCCCGTGTATATTGTGTTCCCGTCTGTACTGCCTGGCCTCACGAGGTGTATTGAATATGTCTGCGGATTGTCCCCCCGGGTTCATGGAGTTGTAGCCACCATATCCACTATAGCCATTATAAGAAAATGCGCTTGAGTATTGCCCGCCCATGTTCCTGAGGTTATATGGGCTCCTACCGTCAGGATCAGTAAAATTAACGGGGTTGTTATATACATAATTATAGGGAGACCATGCCGAAAAACTCTCCGCCAGCGGATCCGTCACATTCCACCTTGCCGTTTCCGGATCATAGAACCTGGCCCCGTAATCATACTGCCCTAACTCCTCCTGCAACTCTTTACCATTATAAAGATACTTATGATAATCCTGCTTTGCAAGGCCAAGGTCCATCTCCATTCCGAAGGCATAATAGCTCTTTTCCTGAATAATGTCGGCTAGTGTAGGGTCGCTGGTTTTGGGTTTAATGGTTACCCGATTATTCCCCAAATGATCTTTCAGGTCGTATTCATAAATGAAATTGCTGCTGCCGGGTCTTGCCCTGCCCTCTATGGTCTGGATAAAGCTCAGCTGCCGGCTGCTTCCGCTACCCTGTCTTTCATACACGATCCCATCGGCATACTCGGTTACCAGTACTGAGGTTCCGTTTACTGAGGTCTTCTTCAGCTTTGCTCCCAGCCGGTTATATTCATACTCGATGTAGCGGGTACCGGTATTATCCAGACTTATTTTGCTGATGTTACCATTGGCATCATAGGTGATACCTGTGATCCCTTTGTT
>DASWMZ010000196.1:0-1945 GCA_036399495.1 Pedobacter sp. | reverse complement strand
CAAAACGAATAAACACTATAAACCTCGAACTGACACAAAGGATGCCTTGGCACTATTTTTAGGTTATAGTGATTGGGAAGATTTTAAAAATCAAAATTCTGTAACTTCTAAAAAGCCTGCCCATCATACGGAAATTGTATTACAAGATAAAAAGCCGGAAACATTAACCGTCGAACCGGTATTGGAGAAAACAGCTGATTCGGTTTTGTTAAATGCCAAACAAAAAGGAAAAAAAAATAGAATAAAGTATCTCGGCGTTTTATTCCTCACCTTTATCATTATAAGTGTGGTGATGGTATCTAAATATAGGGTCTCTAAAATACCTGCGGTCTCCCGTCCGGTCAATTTTAGAGCTGAAAATCCTTTAGGGAAACCCCCGCATACGGTTAAATTTCTGCATGATCTATCGAGATTGCAAGGGAATAAGTTTACAATAAAGTTATCACAGTCTCTGGATAAAATAAAGCTCATAAAGTCTGAAAAAAGCAGCTTTACACCCGCTTTGATACCGGGATGGTACACGGCTTATTTATTAAGTGACAGCATACCTATAGCATCAACAAGGTTTTTTGTTGAAACTTCGGGATGGCAAGTGCATTGGACGATGGCCCCTCTTCAAAACGAAGGTTCCAGATGGATCCTCCCACCAACTGCATCATCCTCTGCAGGGCGGTTATATACTCCAAATTCGTTTATACCTGAACAGACAAAAAAAGACTTCGGGTACTATTTCCTTTCCTGTTACAATATTAGAAACTTTAATGTAACAGGCGATAATGTGGCATTCGAAACCAGGTTCCGAAACAAAAGCAAAGAAAGAGAATCAATGTGCTACGATATGTGGTTTACATTGATGGGTACAGAAGGAGATTTAAGAATGCATTTTCTATCTACCGGATGTGCCGGATTCATAAACATGGCTTTTGGTGAAAAAGTGCTCGATGGCCATAACCAAAATTTAACTCAATTTGCAACGGATATTCACAATTGGCAAAAAGCGCGCATGAAGGTGATTAATAAAACTGTATACATTTACCTTAATGACAAATTAATTTATAAAGTGAAATATACCAAGTCTGTGGGGTCTATCGTAGGTATTAATATTATGAGCAAAACCAATGGTGAAACTGATTATGTAAAGCTTTATAATTTAAAAAGGCAATTGGTCTATGAGGACGATTTTGGCGGAAAGGTGAGTAATTAACTAACTTCAGCACCACAATATCGCTGCATTTCAAGTTTATAAAGCTTTGTAGAGTAAGATTATGAACAAAGAAGTTCCCTTATAGGCAATTTCGAAGACAATACATTTACGCCCGCCTAATTTTTAGGTTAGTTTAACACACTTTAAGCGTAACACGCCCTACTCTAATAGTCATCATCAGCGAATTTAAAACCACTAAAATCGAAGCATGTGTATAGTGTTTAGCTTGAATCCGCTATCGTATTTCGGTTGTTAATTTGCGAACACAGGTGTCCCATTATTCCTACAGGGGGAATTCTAAACACTTTTAAATACACATCGGTAATCGCTTACGATTGTGTCGCCGGGTAGGCTGGAGAACTATCCCCTACACTCTGAAAAGCAAAAGGGCCACCCTTTTAAGGCAGCCCTTTGCTAAACCAAATTATTATAGCTTATTATTCTATAATCACTTTTGAACTGAACCTGGTATTTGCACCGGTAATACGAACAACATATATACCCTGCGGAATTGATCCAATGTTCAAACGCTGACTGATTCCATTGCTGATGAAATTGTCTTTGTAAACAATTCTTCC
This sequence comes from Pedobacter sp., assembly GCA_036399495.1. Lineage (GTDB taxonomy): Bacteria > Bacteroidota > Bacteroidia > Sphingobacteriales > Sphingobacteriaceae > Paradesertivirga. The sequence continues at coordinate 163 of DASWMZ010000196.1, read as the reverse complement.
AGAAAGATCAGACAGGTTAACATCAACTTTGTTATTAACATCTGCTGCATTTAAGCCTACTGTGATCCAGCCATCCCTTACCGGATTAGGATATACAGTAATTGTTCTATCTGCTACAATTGTTTTATTAAGCTGCAATTGCTGGTCTCTCAAAGAGCTAGTA
>DASWMZ010000195.1:0-7623 GCA_036399495.1 Pedobacter sp. | reverse complement strand
AGCTGCTCAATGTTTTATTATTAAACCTGATGAGAAACCCTTATTTGTTTGAAAGCAGGTTTGCTTGTTTTTCTTCATCAAGCATTTTAGTGATAAAAATAGTAGCGATAAAGAAGTAAAAAAATACACTTACCGGAAATTGAACCAATGCTTCCTGTGGATAGCATCCGATGTTTAGTGCGAAAATGACTAATGTAACCGCCAGGCAATAAGTTTTAAGTTCGGGGTCTTTAATAGCATAATAATGTAGAATTCCCTGACGTAAAGTAATAAACATAAATGTACAAAATATGATCAGGCCAATCCAGCCAAGCTCAATTGCAACGCGTATATAGCCACTGTCGGGCGGTATTGTCGCTAAAAAAGAGTGAGGGGCAAACCTAACACCCCACATGCCCGTAGAGCCCAAACCACCCCCCATTGGATGGGTTTGTATATAAGGCTGGATACGCTTCTGATTCATTTTACGTACATTTAATGAAGCATCTTCCGAGGTGTTCTTAAAAGCAGATTGGAATCTGATCAATGTTATATTTGAGGTTGGTACATTGATAACAAACAGCATGAATAAAGCACCCACCGCCGCCATCGCCATAACCTGCTTGGTTAAATGCATCGTAACATATAGCATAAAAGCGGCCGGAATTAATACATAAGCACCTCTTGTCCCAGAGTATAACATTGCCATGATGAATAACACGCTTAACCCACCAAGAATAAATTTCTTCTTTTTTGAAATTGGCCCGGTTATTAGTGTAATGCAAAAAACGGCACTTATAACCATATTATACGCGAAAGCTACAGGGTCGGAAAATATTGAAAATTTGCGCCAAACCCCGTTTATAAAATACAGAGAAATAATAAGCGGATCGTTAAAGTCTTTTTCTTCAAATGCGAAAAACCCAATGTATTCTTGTTTTATTGCGTAAAGTGCTGCGAATATTGAAAGTCCGATCCAAATTTTGAAGATTAATTTTAGAAAGGAAAGTGTTTTAATACTATAAAAGTATATGAAATACATTAGCGCAACGGCGGCAAATGAGCGAACGGTATAAAACCAGGCCATCCGGGCTTCTGTAAAAGGATTTGCCACTTGAAGTATATTATATCCCACCCATATTAAGATAACCAGCGTTACGGGATTTCTAAACATTTTCCAGTTAGGATGGAACTTTTGTTGCAAAAAGAATCCAAGGATAAGTAAGGCCTGGAATACGTCCATAACCACCCCAAGCTGTAAACTACCGTTCATCATCCTGTAAATCCACATCACGAAATAGGAGGATATCAATAAGAACAGAATCCCGAATTTCGGTGACCCGACTATTGCTATTATAATGGGGATAGCGATACAAATGCCCAGAAACATTAGCGCAAACTTAACGTCGACTAAATAGGTAAGTAGAATTGTAATCGCCGAAAGGCAAACCATGCCTAGAATTGCGATGGCATACCAAAATTTAGAATTAAAGCTTTTTTTTTCCTTACCCTGATCAGACCCAAGCCTAACTTGTAAAGCAGCTCTATTTGTGGGTGAAAACCTCATTTCAGAAGAAAAGTATTTTTACAAAAAATCCAAAAGTTCCTAAAAAAACAAATAAAATTGAAAGCCTTTTTGAAAAGGTCTTATCATTTGCTTCCAGGTCAATTTCCTCTTTAGTTTTAGGATAGACTTTCATAATTGATTCTTTACTTTCTGTTAAAATCGCTGTTGGTATGATAGTGCCGCGTGGCAACCGAGCGTTTGTTGGCTGAGAATATCTTAGTAAGCGAAATTAATTGATAAAAGATGAATCGCGGAACGCCTTTTAAAGAAACGAATATTCGGGCATCTGCATTCGACACTCTCAGGGAGATAATAAAACTGAAAACGAAAAGAGCCAAACTAACTACCCAAAGCCCGGCAGCCAGCATATTGATTGCTAAGTTGACAAGCAGCATGATGCCTGAAATTAGCAGGAACAGGAATAATGGGGGACGTAATAGTACCAATCCAAATAAAAGTTGGTTTAAGCTAAAATTTCTGATCCCCATGCCAATAATTTTGAAACCTAACACAAAATACTTAAACCAAGTGTTGATCCATCTCGATCGTTGATTAACCAATTGTTGCGGTAAAGAGGTTTTTTCATCAAAAACAATCGCGCCGGGCGCAAAAGCGATTCTTAAATTTTTGGCAAGAATTAAAAATTGTAAAACCTTGTCAAAACCAGCACCGCTTATATTTCTATTTTCGAGGCATTCTTTGTAAAGCTGAGTAGTAAATGCCATGCCTGAGCCCGAAAGAGTTGCGGATGAGCCTGCTCCGAAAAGAAGCTTACCATCGTAAAAATGGTAATATATATCTCGTGCGGCATCAAGGCACGAATAAACAGTATCGAGATTCTTGGCTTCCCTAACTCCCTGCACAGCTTTAAAACCCTTGTTAAAGAATTTATTAAGTTCGTTTAAATACTCTCGGTCTACAAGGTTATCGCTATCAATTATTGTAATAACATCATGATTGCGAACAAAGCGGTCGATCGCATAAAAATGTGATTTTACGTTTCCCTGAAGTATAGTTTCAGGTCGCAATAGTACAACGCGGTCATCATCAAATTTCAAGGAAGATACGTCGCAATTATCTGCAACAACATAAACCATATAATTAGTGTAATTCAGCTTAAGTGCAGAGGCTACTGCATCGGGTAAGGAATTTACATACTGATAAGCCGTTATAATAACTGCATAATCCAAGTCGGTACATGTTAAAGTTGGCTCAGAAGTCTTTTTAAACTTTAGCAGGTAAAGACAGAAAAGAATGAAAGGGAAAATTAAATTAAATCCAATAACCAGTTGTGCTGCAATCCAGAGATAATTTAAAAGGCTGTCCATTATTTCACCTTTTTCTGTTTAATAGCTGGCAATTTATTAAATATCCAACCCATAAATTTTGAGTCAGTTGCCTGAATATAGGCTAGTTGCTGAGTTTTTATATCAGTAAGATATTCATTGTATTCAAAGACACCTAATATTTTTTCTGCAAACAGGAACCACTCTTTACTAGCTTCTGTTGTTGTGAGTGCAGGGTTCTCAATAATTATTAAATCAAAAATGGACTTAAGCTTATCCAACCTTATTCTTATTGTTTCTTCATCAATAATTTCTAATACGGAAATGTCTCCAGCCTTGTTTCCCATTATCGTTATTCCGGGTTTAGTATCCGGTATTGTAGACAGATCACCGGTGCGCAAAAAGTCTTCTATGTAAGTTAACCCATCTTTTGGTGCCGATTCTGTAAGTGTGGGATTTAAAAAGTTACCATCTATAAGCAGAACTTTTTTATTGGTGAGAGCATAAGTAAATCCTAAATTGATGGCTATAAAAGTCTTGCCCTCGTTTTGTGCCAAACTTGTTATTGCCAATATTTTTGAATCCTGAAGCTCCGGATTTAATTCCAACCGAATTGCCCTGAGTTGATCTCGAAAATTGTTAAATTCAGGTTTATTTAGACCACCTCCCCACAAGGCTTTGATATTTAAACTCTGATTCGAAATGGTATTTAGTTGACCTATTACTGGGAGGCTGGTTTTATTTGCCAACTGCTTTGATGATTGAATTGAATCATCAAAGTAAAAAAGTCCAAAAAGTACTACAATACAAAATACGAAACTTATTATTCCACTCAACAGAATCAAAAGCATTTTTTTAGAAGGTTCCAAAGAGCCTGGTACTGCCGCCTGCGATAATTTTAGCTTTGCAATAAATGTACTTTGCATGCTGGTGTTATTAAAACGATCCAGAATATCTAAATATTCCTGACTGGCAATTTCAATATCGCGCTCATAGCTTTGGATACTAGCTTCAAACGGTACTAATCTGCTAAATTGGGCAAAGAGTTTATTATGGAGCCGCTGTAATGTAGCCACGCTATTCCTTGAAAGTTCTAAATCTGTTTGTAAAGCAATCTTCTTTGATATTAATTCCTGTTTGGCTACAAGGGGGTTGAAGATGGCTTCGTCAGATGCCTCATTAATTTTATTCAGAGTCAAAACCTGTACTGAATCATACATCTTTTTATAGACAGGATCAAAGTCATTATCAACGTACTTATCGCTTAATGCTTTTGATTTCTCTTTGTATCCAACTATTTCGGAATTTATTTTAGAGGCAGCAATTTCAAAGTATTTTCTGTCTCGAGGATTAAATTTTGCATCGATTGATGCGATGGTAGCACTCAATGAAGCAATTTCTTTTTCAGTCTCAGATTGCTTATTCTCCACCTCTATCATTTGCCCGAAAATAATTTTAGCCTGCTCGGGGAGATTCAAAACGTTATTTCGAATCTTATAATACTTCAAAATGCTCATCTTATTATTTAAATCACCCTGTTTTTCAACCAAGAGTTTAGATAAATAATTGACTGACCTTTTGCTGGTTTTTGTGATAATGGAGGTATAATAGTTTATAAATTCTGTGCAGGTGGTATTTACTACAAATTCTGATAAAAATGGGCTTGGAGATTTGAACGAAACGTTGATATAATCGGTCTGCTTAATTCGTGATACCTCAAGCTTTTCTTTAATGCTTCCAATATCGTACCTCATAGAGGCTATTACTGCATCTAACAGGGCCTCTTGTGGTATTGCTAATGAAGGAGGCTGTTGGGATTTGTACTTGTTTAAAGCAAGTTTCACTAATTCTTCACGTTGTTTGGGGGAGAGCTCTTCCAGCCTGGAACTAAGTTTTTTAAAACTGTTCTTGTCCGTAAGGTCATGAATAAGTAGCTTATAAGACACTGACCATAGCACCTTCTGCATCTGCATCAATTGTATTAAGTTGCTAAACTTTTGGTCAATTTCTGCCTGCTGAAGAGGCGGAGTATTTGTTAGATTGATTTCGTCAGATTTATCAACAATGCCTGTTGCTATTTGGGCCTCAGAAATATAAATGTCGGGAATGCTTTTGACTAAATAATAAGTTATAGATATGGTAACAACCGGTATTAGAATTAACACCTTAAGGTTCTTAAATAAAAATCTAAAGAAAGAGGCTAGTTCCATTAATCTGGCACCTGTTCTAATTTTACTCCGAGTAATTCTTCCAGCGAAGATTTGGCGACTAAAAAGGCGCCTTCAGCATTAAGCTTTGTTTGCGAGCTATTGATAGAGGCTGTTAATGCATTATTGTAATCTTCAAAAGCCACTTCCCCTTTTTCATATCGGTATTTAATTCTCGACAACAAACTTGCGGCATCCAAATTCGATTGGGTGCTGAGTTTCAGTGCTCTTACAGCTAGTAAATAGTTAAAATAGCGTTGCTTTACATCTGTGGCCAAAAATAAAAGGTATTCATCGAAGTCATATTTAGTTACCTTTAAATCCTCTTTGGCTCGTTTTATGGCGATTGGCGTTTTTAAAACCGCACCTATATTTAGCGAAAGCCCAAGTTGATAACCGCTGAAAAAAGTAGGGTTCTCCAAATTTATGGTAGTAGCGGGCGAATAGACATATGATAAGCCGAAGGGGGTAAACCAGCTCAATTTCGCATCTGTTATTGCTGCCTTACTCATAGCGATCTTGCTGTTGTGCGATTTAATTCGAGGGTAATTCTCTTTTGCCACGGCTATCAGTTTCTCCACGTACTCATAAGAAACATCGTCTATTAATGACCCAGATACGGTTTGGGCAATGGTTGTATTGAAAAGTAATAATAAAAAAAGAATGAGGATTAAACTACGCTTCAAATCTAGTTTTAATTTAAACATTATATAATTAATCAATCAAAAATATCAACCTTCCGTGTTTTGGCGGGGGTAACTTGCTAACATGTTAACATCAACATCAAAATAATAGAAACCCCATTTTAAAACAACCGTATATAGCGTCAATAATGCTAATGAACGCTCTCGTCAAAATTAATCCAATCTACGTCTTAACCTGGAAAAGGTTATAGAAAAGGTTGTTTTTTTGCCATAAGTAGTTCCGTACGGTAGTAAAAACTCCTTGCATAGCATCATTAATGAATTGATCCGGGGTCATTACGCACTTCGGAATAATATTTAAGATATGATCAAAAGGATAAATATTCTGTTTTTTTCATTGCTGATGTTAATTGCCCACAACATATTCGCGCAATTTCCCTATTATGAAAGCTTCAAAAACTCAACCGCCCCTGATATTGTGTTTGGCGGCCAGCCAACCGCGTATTTAACCTCCGGACTTTTCGATCCGCAAACCAATACTACTGATCCTGTGGGGCAAGGCTATTTGAGATTAACAAGAAATACTCAGAACCAAAAAGGATTTATTCACAATAGAACAAGCTTCTCGTCACAATACGGTCTTAAAATCCAGTTCGAATATTTTACTTATGGAGGAGGAGCTTTTGGTGTATCTGCAGATGGAATTACTTTTTTTTTATATGATGCATTAGTTAGCGATCAGAACTTTAAAATCGGAGGTTTTGGTGGCTCGCTTGGTTATGCGCAATACCAAACGTCTGCAGACGCAAATCCAACACCGGGTGTAACAGGCGGTTATCTGGGAATTGGTTTAGATGAGTACGGAAACTTTTCGAACCCAACTGAATTGCGAGTCGGCGGCCCCGGATTTTTGAAAAGTTCGGTCACTCTTCGTGGAAAAGGCGAAGGTTTTGGTACAACACTCCCTAATTCTACTGTCGGAAATTATCGATATCTAACCCATAAACAAACCACTCCCGATTTTGGAATTTCTACAGGCTCGCGCACCGCAGAATCTGTAAATCCCGGGTATCGAAAAGTTTTTATAGACCTGGAACCGGCAGTTGCACCACTAACTGGCTATTTTGTTTCAGTAAGAATTTTAACCGGCGGAGCAATTCCAATAACATGGAATTTAATTAACAGATTTCATTATGTTGATGCGGCACCGCAACTGGTTAGGTACGGCATTGCCTCATCCACGGGTTTTGAGCATAATTATCACGAAATTCGCAACCTTAGTATCAATGCCTTTAATCCGGTACCCCCGGTAGCAGTAAACGACCCGGACTATTCAACTTCTAAGAATACAACCTTATTTATTCCGGTAATTAATAATGATACAGATATCAACGGAATAGCAACCATTACGAAAGCTAGTTTGCAAAAGGTAACACAGCTTACATCTGGGGCAACTATTGTACCTGATTTTGTTAAAGGCGGCTTTAATTATACACCCGCCCGAGGCTTTGAAGGCGCCGACTCATTTACATACAAAGTGAAAGATGAAGACGGATTAGAATCTAATATCGCGACAGTATCAATTACTGTTATAAACCGCTCTCCGGTTGGAAATGAAGATAGCGGAAGTACCCTGCTTAATGTGCCGATTCCGGAATTAAATGTAAATGTTAACGATCCTTCAAAAATTGATGTTACCATCGTAACAAACGGTACCACCGAAAAAGGCGGCTCATTATCAGTCAATACAAATGGTACAGTTAAATATACCCCACCTTTAAATTTTTCCGGGATAGATTCTTTTGCATACATACTACGCGACGGAGAAGGGTTGGAATCAAATCCGATTAAGGTAACTATCACCATAAACAGGCCGCCAATAGCACGCAACGACAGTGAAGAAACGGATATGGAAATTCCTGTAACAATAGATATTACCG
>DASWMZ010000194.1:0-2558 GCA_036399495.1 Pedobacter sp. | reverse complement strand
ACATTTACACTTAACCTGTCGGCATATAACCCAGCTTCTTTTATCAATTCATCACTTGCTCCGGGAATCGTTTTCAGATGTATATATCCATGAAAGTTTTCCTCTTGTCTCAACCTCTTTGCAATTCTTACCAGGCGCTCCATTGTATAATCTGCATTTTTAAAAATGCCAGAGCTTAAAAACAAACCTTCAATATAATTTCTTCGATAAAAGTTGATAGTAAGATCAACAACTTCCTGAACGGTAAAAGCGGCTCTTTTTATGTCATTACTTTTTCGGCTGACACAATAGGCACAATCAAAAATGCAGTGGTTGGTAAGGAGAATCTTGAGCAACGAAACACATCTGCCATCCTCCGTATAAGCATGACAAATACCATTGCTTGCATTACCTAAGCCTTTGTTTTCATTTTTACGATTGCTTCCGCTTGATGAACACGAGACATCGTATTTAGCAGCATCTGCAAGAATGGTCAGCTTTTCACTTATTCGTTCACTCATATCCTTGAATAAAGAAGTAAAAATACTAAAACTTTTAGCAAATCAATTTTGTGTTTAAGAGGGAGGAATTGAATAAATAATAGGATTAAACAGTTATGAAACCGTTTAGATCAAAAGATATTACTGAAGCTTGAAATGCTATTGGCAGCTAATCGGATAAAGTGAATAGTATAGGTACTTAAATTAAAAAAGCCCCTTTCGGGGCCACTTAAAGCTTGTGGAGAATAGCGGGGTCGAACCGCTGACCTCTTGCATGCCATGCAAGCGCTCTACCAACTGAGCTAATTCCCCCTTAGGGTTGCAAAAGTATTGGTTGACTATTACTAAACAAAAAATGTTTTAATAGGATCTAAAATGTTATGAGATTAAATAGCTGGAAAGTATTGATCAGATCATCGTTCCACGTCAAGCATTGTTTTGGAATAAACTACCCCTATTGTCTATAACAAACTGCATTTATATTCATTCCTGCACCTACAGATGCAAAAACAACAGGATCGCCAGTTTGGATTGAATGATTACAATCTCCGCCTTTTAAAATAATATCATATAGTGTGGGAACCGTAGCGACAGAACTATTACCGAGGTAATGAATACACATTGGCATTATATCTTTTGGAGCTTCAGTAAAACCATACAGCTTATACAAAGCCTGTACTATTGCTTCATCCATTTTTTCATTTGCCTGGTGAATGAAGATCTTTTTTATTTCTTGTATATCTATGGCGCTTTTATCAATACATTCCTTAATCGCCAGTGGTACATGGGTTAAAGCATATTCATACACTTTCCTCCCTTTCATTTTCATATACATGGCATTTGGGTCACTACCAGGAAAATTGGATTTGTTCATGCTTATAAAGAAAGTTTCCTCAAGACAATGACTAAGAGCTGCGGTTGAGAGGATACCGCTGCCATCTTCTGCAACCTCTTTAAATTCTATAATCGCTGCCCCGGCTCCATCACTAAAGATCATAGAATCACGGTCGAACTTATCAATTACTCTTGAAAGCGTTTCGGCACCAATTACTAACGCTTTTTTTGCTATACCAGCTTTAAAAAATGCATCAGCTTGTATAACCCCCTGAAGCCAACCCGGGCAGCCAAATAAAAGATCATAACCAATGCAGTAAGGATTTTTGATCTTTAAATTATGCTTAACCCTACTTGCCAATGCAGGTACCGCATCAGGTTGAATTGTATTGTGAGGTACGTTGCCAAAATTTTGTGCTACGATAATTAAATCAAGAGTTTCAGGATCAATGCCGGAATGTTCAATTGCCTTCAAGGCTGCAAAAGTTGCTATGTCAGAAGTATTGAGATCTTCAGATATATAACGCCTTTCGGCGATGCCTGTTATTTTTAAAAATTTTTCTATTAGTAATTCAGGTTCAATTTTGATTGGTTCGTTATTCTCTGTATAAAAAGTATTTCCAATAAATTGAGCATTTGTTTTTATTTCTGTTGGAATATAACTTCCGGAACCTGTAATTACTGATCGAAACATAAGTCTATGAACCCTTTTTTTATTTTAAGTCAAACTGAGATAAGTTGTAAAAATAAAGCATAATAGAAATAAAGGAGACGCTTTTTGACGTAGAAAACGGCTTTGCTGCACATATTGTTCAACGTTAGAAATAAAATGATTGGCAATTTATTAGGAGCCTAGGTGAAATAGCTAAATAGATATTATTTAAAGAAATAATGAGAATGGTCAACAACTTCAAGCTGTATTATGACCAAATAGCATTATTCAAATTTGTTGTGTTGCATAATGCACTTTGAGGCAGCTCTTAATGAAATTGTTTTTATAAAAAACTAGGGAGAGTAAAAAACAAGAAATACTTTATTTTGCCGCTTCAAGTGTATGAATACAAATTTTGATAACCATTTCTTATCCCAACTCCTGGAAGAAATTCCTGATTCCGTCGTTTGGGCAGAACCTGTAAAGGACCCAGATAATATCATCATTGATTTCATAATTTGTTATTCGAACCAGAAAGCCGACAATCTTAATCAACACCCTAAAGGCAGTTTAACAGGGCTAAAAGTTCTTGA
>DASWMZ010000193.1:0-33321 GCA_036399495.1 Pedobacter sp. | reverse complement strand
AGTGTGATAAGGTGTTTCATGTTATTGGTTAGTAATCTGATTTCTGTAATATTTTAATTAAAGCTAGCGGTTTAACTTACCGGACAAAAGTCATTATCGGTTAAGTGTATGAAATATTCGGTAAAGTGAGCGTTTTAGTCGGTAATATGTATGTGAAGTCCCCTTCAATTTCTCAAACTTTTTACCGGGTTAGCCACTGCCGCTTTCACTGCATGATAACTAATGGTTATCAGTGCCAAAAGCATAGCTAAAGTTCCCGTTAAAGTAAAGATAGCAACCGGTACATTTATCCGATAGGTGAAACTTTCCAACCATTTATGGCTAGCATACCACGAAATGGGAAATGCAATAAGGAAAGCAATCGCAATTAGCTTTAGAAAATCGACTGAAAGCAGCATCACAATTTGTTTAACAGATGCACCTATCACTTTCCGTATGCCTATCTCCTTTGTTTTCTGATTGATGATGTAAATCACCAATCCTAATAAACCGAGACAACTTATAAAAATGGCCAGCCCTGCCGACCAGTTCAGTAAGCGTGAGACCTTTCTTTCGTTCTCGTAATAGCTCTTAATAGTTTCATCCTGAAAGCTATATTCAAATTCGTCTTCCTGATATACTTCTTTAAAAGCTTTTTCTACCTTTTTAATTGCGGTTTGCCATGAACCAGAACCTGTATTGAGGGCAATATTGAACGTTCTGTGATTTGTTGGCCAACTACCAATTGCTAAGGGCTTGATTGCATTATGCAGTGATTGCTGATGGAAATCAGCAACCACCCCTACAACAGGCACTTTTCTGCCGTCATACTCTACGAACTTCCCAAGGGCATCATTCGGGTTCTTAAAGCCAAGCGCTTTGGAGTAGGCTTCGTTTATCACAAATTGAGTTATCGAATCGCTCGGTGCAACGTTTTTTCCTGCTAGTAAATTCAATTGGTATAACTTAAGGTAATTGGTATCTGCCATTTTTAGCTGTACATGAGTTTCTACCTCATTTTTACCCTGCCTGTATTTCATCGTGCTCGACCAGGTTCCGGTAGCCGCAACAGGATTATTTGATAAACTAATTGATGCGATTTCCGGAATGGTAAGAAGCTTATTCTTCAGAGCAGACCGGTGGCTGGCGACCGTATCGTTGAAATTGGTTTGAAAGTGAATGATAGCTTCTTTTTTGAACCCCAGGTCTTTATCGAGCATATAGTTTATTTGATGGCTCACCATCAGCGTAGCCATAATAAACACTTGGGCAATAACAAACTGCGATACAATTAAAAATTTGCGGATGCTCGCGCTACCCGTTTTCCCATTTGTACTAATTGCCTGATTTTTTAATACTACTACCGGATTATACTTGGAAAGGATAAAGGCGGGATAAAGCCCTGCCAGCAAGCTCACTGCAATGCTAAGTATTAAGAGAAAGATGATAATTTCCGGGCGTTGTATAACGGCAGTGTTTACCTCAGCCGGGATAAAATCGGCCAGTATTTTTAACACAAAAGGAACCAAAGCGACAGACAAAATTGTGGCCAGCAGCGTAAGTAAAAAAGTTTCGTTCAGGAACTGTAGAATGATTTGCAGTTTTGAGCCGCCCATCGTTTTACGAACGCCAATTTCTTTGGCGCGTTGTAGGGACTTTGCGGTCGTGAGATTTATAAAATTGATGCAAGCTAAGGCTAACAGAAAAGCCGCAACAGCTAGTAATCCATTCAGAGAAGATTTGCTTCCCAAAGGGTTATCGAAATAGGTGCCGTACTTGCTGTTGAAGTGAATATCATCTAAAGGTTGAAGAAGGTAGGGTACAGCGGCGCTTTCATTAGGTTGAGGCTTGTGGTGTTTTAAGTACAAACTTGCTAACTGCTTTTGTATTTGTTCGGGTGTACTCTGCGGCGCAAGTTTAATAAGCAACTGGTAGGATGAGTTGGCCCCATCCCAATCATTGAGGTCCGCAGGTTTTACGATGAATTTTTCATGGGTACTTTTTGAAACGAAGGTATTGAATGTAAAATCGGTATTCTGAGTGAGGTCTTTCACAATACCTGTAACTGTGGTGCGAATGGTATCATTGAGAGTTAGTTCTTTCCCGATAATTTGTTCATAGCTCAATTGAGGGAAGTAAGCCTTTGCTTTTGTTTCAGTTAAAACTGCTTGAGACGGCTCATTCAAAGAAGTTTCCGGAGAGCCGGCGAGCCAGGTATACTGGAATAAATTGAAATAGCTTTCATCAGCAAAAATGATATTATTTTGCCCTCTAAACTTCTGTTCTTGCCCTCCGGCAAAGGTTACACTTACTTTCGCTCCCGCATCCCATACCGTGAATGCGGCCACATCTGACAATCCCGTAAACTCGCTTCGCACGGCATTTCCCACGGGGTAGGAAACTCCTGAATTATAGAAAGACTCTCCGGAGAAGGTAAACTTTGAGACGACTCTGTAAATCCGGTCGCCATCTTTATGAAACTTATCAAAGCTAAAATGATGTTGAACCAATTTCCTTTCAAAACTTTGATAGCCTTAAATCCTGATAAGTAAAATGCGGGGTAACTTCCGGAAATAACGCTTACCAAAACAGTGAAGACTAATAGAAAGCCGACAAACCATAAGGTGTTCCAGGGTAAGGCAATCTGTTTCTCAGTGAAATTATTGAACCCCGGCAAAGTGATTTGAACTATGACAAGAGAAATCAGTAAAGCGCAGCTTGTCACAATGAAGGATTCGGATAGAAATTGTCTTACTAACTGGCTTCGTTTTGAGCCAATTGCTTTGCGAACGCCAACTTCTTTTGCGCGTTTTTCACTTCTCGCTGTGCTCAAATTCATGAAGTTTATGCAGGCAAGCAGCAATACAAACCCACCAATAATTCCGAACAGCGTTACCAGCCCAATTCTTCCACCGGAAACTTTTCCGTCTTTGAATTCGCTATGCAAATGCCATTTATCCATGGGGTGAAGAAAGGTTTCTTCATTGTCGCCCTGGTCGAGATAGGGTTGTGTGATGTCTTTTATCTTCGCATTTATGCCGGCGATGGTACTATGCTGGTTAAGCTGAGCATACATCCAATAACTATGATGGCCCCACCTGTCTAATGTGCCTTTTACCCAATCTTGTGTAATGAGGAATTTCCACGGAAGAAGGAATTTGATAGTGTGTAGGGTCGTGTTTTTAGGCAAGTCTTTATAGATGCCCGCCACTTTAAAATTAAAAGTGCTGTTGACTTTTAGTGTTTTATTGATTGGGTCGGAGTTTCCAAAGAGGGTAGTGGCGACAGATTCTGATAACAATATTGAGGATGGGTCATTTAACGCATTCCGGTCGCCCTGTATCATTTCAAAAGTGAACATTTCGGGGAATGATGCTTCCGTCCATAACCCTTCAATGGATATCTTCTTATCACCGTTTGCAAGTATGGTTGGGAAGTTTCCCGATGCAAGCGACATGCTTTTGAATTCACTTCCAAATTTGTTTTGTAGTTCAGCTTTCAGCGGAATAGCAATCTGTTCACCAGTTTCTATTGTTCCGTTATTGGTTTGATTAATCATCAGCTTGGCAAGCTGCGAATGGTTCTTATGGTAGGTGTCAAAAGACAGTTCATCCCAAACCCATAATCCAATAAGAAGGGCAACAGCCATTCCGATGCCAAGTCCTAAAATGTTAATTGTAGAGTAGGCTTTGTTCTTAACTAAGTTTCGCCAGGCGATTTTGAAGTAGTTTTTTAGCATTTTGAATAATGGATGTAGTATCTATTAGTCCTAATTTATTAGCTATTGCGGCTTTATAATTCTTGCGTTGTTAGCGGCTTACACTGCCATAATCCACTACAAATCTGCCGGCGGCTTTTTTCCCAATGATGGCCAATTCATACGGTTTATCACCTTTGTTATCAAACACGATGGAATCAGCAACTTTACTTGAAATACTCCTATTGTAATGAATAACTTTACCCGAGCGCAATACAAGTGAAAGTTCTCCGCTTGATGTTGATTCAATAGAATATTTTAGAAAGAACTTGCTCGTTAAGGGGGATTTTAATTTAAAACTTGCCTCACCATTCAAATTTTCAAACTGCCCCTCACTGTGGCCCGGGTAATCAGAGCCTTTCCATGTTTTGGTATACGTGATAGGATGTCTTCCAGTTGTGCAGGAGCCGACCATGTAGATAAAGACTACAAACAGATATTTCTTCATAAATTAGGTTTTGAAAATGATGAAGGTTTTAAATTCATCTTAGAATAATTATGTTTTGAGCGAGTGACTGAAGTAATCGACCATATATAATCTTTCAGTCTAAATCTTGTGCCATTGTCGCAAATATCTCTTTTACAGTAAGTTGTTTCTGGTGTGCATATATGGAACTGTTCATAATCGAACAGCGTCTGCACGATTGCGGTCAGCAGATTTGTTCCAAAAGCTGCTTGGCATTAACACCAAGAGTAGCTCTCATTCGGTTCTCAAACTCTTCACAGGATTCGCCAGCGCTGCCTTTATTGCCTGGAAACTTATTGTCATTAAAGCGATGAAGAGAACAATCAATGCCGCTATTAAGAACATCCACCAAGTGATATCAATCCGGTAAGCAAAGCCTTGCAACCACTTGTGCATGGCCCACCACGCCACCGGAGAGGCGATAACAAAAGCCACCAGAATAAGCTTAAAGAAATCTTTCGATAACAACACTGCTATACTGTTTGCCGAAGCGCCCAGTACTTTGCGTATACCCACTTCTTTTGTTCTTTGCTGAAACAGTAGGAGGGTTAGTCCGAACAAGCCTAAGGATGCAATCACAATTATGAGTGTTGTGAGAATTGTAAGCAGACGGCTTAGCACCAGTTCAGTTTTATAAAGCCTGCTCACCTGGTCGTTTACAAAACTGTATTCAAAGGGAACAGCTGGAGCAAGCCTCTTCCAGATTGTCTCTATTGCAGTTAAGGAGCGGTGAAGATTATCAGACTTCAGACGAACAGAAATAAAGGTCCCTCTTTTATTAAGCGAAATGGCCATTGGCTTTATCTCGCTGTGAAGCGATTCGAAGTTGAAGTTCTTTACAACGCCTATAATTTCAAATTCATGGTTCCTCTGGTGAATGTCATTAAGGTCGCGAGTGACGATACGTTTACCTAATGGTTGTTTTAATTCGAGCATTTGCCGGGCGGCTTCATTAATCACAATCCGGTCTGAGATTTTATCATCTAACTCTTTTTTAAAATCTCTGCCTTGTAAAATGTCAATGTTAAACGTATTCAGGAAATTGAAACCGGCTGAAAAACTCGTCATTACATGTTCGGTGCTTTCGTTACGGTTTCTCACTGAAAATGGGAGCAAGTAACCTCCACTACCGGGATAGTCGGAACTGATGCTTGCTGTATTTACCGCAGACTGCTTCTGCAATTCTTCGAGAAGGGGTTGAACTTTGTCGCCTAATTTTTGTGAAGGGTCGGCCAACACCACCACGCTCTCTTTGTCGAAGCCTGATGTTTTGTTCAGGAAATAATCCAGTTGCCAATAAACAACCAATGCACCAAGTAGCAAGCCGATAGAAATAGCAAACTGCACGGTGATTAACGCTTTTCGAAGATTGAAAAACCCACTACCCAAACGAACTTTTCCTTTTAATGCATCAATGGGATTGAAAGAAGAAATATGGAATGCAGGATATAGGCCTCCAAGAAAAGCAACAGTTACAAAAATGATTAGGATGAGTAACCAGCTAAAGCCATTACCGAAAAAATTAAGTGGCAGGCTTGTTTGCATAAGGTTGGCAAAAGGCACCAGAAGCAATTTTACCAAGATAACAGACACGATAAGCGATAGCAAAGACATCACCATCGATTCAACAAAAAATTGCCCGCGCAGGTTATTTGTTGATGAGCCTAATGTTTTCTTTACGCCTACTTCCTTTGACCGTTCAATGGAGTTTACTGTCGACAGATTTGCATAATTGATGCACGCAATAATTAAAATGAATAAAGCTGCCAAACCTAGTATCAACAAGTGTGAGATATTTCCATTCGGTTGAATCTCGCGGTCAAAATTAGAGTAGAGATGAATATCGGTAAGGGGTTGCAGTCTATACTTCCAGTAATTGCCATTTTTTCCCATCTCATCGTAAGTGCTAGTTAGGGTTTTTTCCAACTGCGGTTTTAAGTAGGGCTTAACAATAGACGGGATTTTTGCTTCTGCAACCTGCGGGTCAGAACCAGGTTTTAGTTTGAGATAGGTGTAGTAGGTGTTGTCAATCCAGTCGTCTGATTTGTTCCAGGGGTCGCTTATGTTAGAGAAGATAATATCATAAGGCATGTGTGTGTTCTCAGGCGTATTCTCTGATATGCCGGTTATTTTACATCCAACGTCCCACCCATCAAATGTGAGGTTTAGTTTGTTCCCTAGCACCTGGCCCTTTTCAAATGCTTCCTTCCCAAAATATCTAATGGCAGCATCTTTTGTAAGCACTATTGTCAGAGGTTCCAGCAACGCAGTTTTTACATCACCGGCCACCAACTTGTAATTAAATACATCAAAAAAATTAGAGTCGGCTTGTATTACCCGCTTTTCATTAAACGCTTTATCAGCACGCCCATCTTCTTTTCTGGTTACGGATAAGTTGTAGTAGGTCCACACGCGGGTACAGCCTTCTGCTTCGGCCAGTTGATTACTCAACACATTCATCAATGGCGGCGGGGCCATCGAAGAAGTAAAATCGTGCCCGTTCATTTTTATATCTGAGTAAACCCGGTAGATACGGTTGGCATCGGGCTGATGCTTATCGTAGCTAAGCTCATAGTGTACCCATGTAAAAATGAGTAAGGTACTTGTAATGCCCACGATAAGACCAAGCAGGTTTATAAAAAAATAGCTTTTGCTTTTTAGGGCTCTTCTCCAAAACCTTTTGAAACTAAATTGAAACATAATATTTACTGTTTGCTATATCAATCCTATTCTGCTCTTAAACTTTTCACTGGATTTGCCATTGCGGCTTTAATGGCCTGAAAGCTTATCGTTACTATTGCAATTAAAATAGCTACTAATCCACCAAAGGCAAACATCCACCAAGTCATGTCAATATGGTAGGCGAAACTATTCAGCCATTGGTTCATGACAATGCTGGCGATTGGAAAGGCAATGATTAGTGCTAAAGCTACCAGCTTAATAAAGTCTTTAGATATTAGCGTAACTATACTCGTCTCGCTAGCGCCGATTACCTTGCGTATTCCAATTTCTTTAACTCGGTTTTGTATGCTAAATGTTGTTAGTCCGAAAAGCCCTAAGGAGGAAATCAAAATTGATAGTATAGAAAAAATATTGAAGAGTTTACTCATTCTTTCTTCAGCGATATATAATCTCGCCATCTCAGAATCGACAAAGCCAAAAGAGAAAGGATAATCCGAATAAAGTTTTCCAAATACTTTTTTCATTTCGGATAGGACGTTTTTAAAGTTCGCTTGTGTAGTTCGAACCACTGCATATCCTCCTGAAGAGTTGTTTTTAATTACGAGAGGACCCACTGGTTCCTGCAGGGGTTTAAAATTGAAATCTTTAATTACCCCTATTACTGTGCCTTCCTTATCATGTACTTTTATTTTTTGGCCTATAACGTTCGACAGTGTCATATTCATCGCCTTTAAGGCGGTTTCATTTATTACATACATTCCTTCATCACTTTTAATCTCTCCAGAGAAAAATCTTCCCGCTAAAAGTGGTACCCCAAAGGTTCTGATGAAATTTTCGTCTGTACGCATTCGAGCGGAAAGAACTTGTTTTCTACTATTCATACCGGTCCACGTAAGTGGTCCGGCAGACTTAAGGTAAGTAGGCAAATGGTCGGTAATGGTATAATTACTTACGGCCGAATGATTTCTTAAAATGGCTTTTAAAGCATCTTTATTGTCTTTCAAATCCCCCACCTCGGGCATATGTATATAAAGTAGGTTTTCTTTATCAAATCCAATGTCGCGTTGTTGAATAAATTGAAGCTGTTTATAAACAACAAGGGTACTTATAATTAAAACAACTGATATTGAGAATTGCAGAACTACTAGTCCGCCTCTTAAAGATGACTTAGCTCCCTGAAAAAGCGTTACGCCCTTTAAAACCCTTATGGGATTGAAGGATGATAAAATGAAGGCGGGGTAGCTTCCGGCTACTATTCCAATCACTACAGATGCAGTTATAAGAATGCCTACAACTTTTAAGCTTAATACAGTGATAGAAATAGACTTTGAAGCAAGCTCATTAAATAGTGGTAATAACAGAATAACTACCAAAATAGCAATGACAAGTGAAGCCAGTGAAAGTAGAACGGACTCGCCTATGAACTGGCCTATCAGCTGGTACCGCTGAGCGCCAATTGTTTTGCGTAAGCCTACTTCTTTTGCCCTTTTTGATGAGATTGCAGTTGATAGATTGGTAAAATTGATACAAGCGATAAGCAGAATAAGAATTGCGATTAAGGAAAAGATGGTTACATGCTTTGCGTTGCCTTGTCCGTCAACATCATCCATAAAGCTTGAATGTAGATGAATATCTGTGAGGAGTTGTATAGATAATTTTGACTGAATTTTAGATTTATCATTCCTATTTTTAATAAGATTGATTTGGTCTTCGATTCTTTTTATCAAAGAGGGCGTAGCCTTAACCTTTTTCCCCAGTTGGAAATACACATAAGCAGAATAATTATCCCACACACCAGCGTTGCCGTTTTTGTCGTATGTTTCTATAGGTAGTAAGATGTCGAACTGTAAGTGAGAATTCGATGGGACGTCTTTCAAAATCCCGGTAACTATCAGGTTTCTTCCGTCTATATTATCATCTATATAAATCGTTTTTCCAATTGCTCCCTCTGTTTTCCCAAAGTATTTTCGTGCCGTAGACTCTGTAATCACTACAGCATCAGGTGCTGTTAGCACAGTAGCAGCCTCACCTTGCAACAGTGGATAACTGAAAACATTAAGGAAGTTGGAGTCGGTATAGTAAATCCTTTTTTCCTCAAATCGGCTTGTGCCTGCAGTAACAACTTTTTTTACTGAAACCAGCCTGGTAGAATTTTTTATAAGTGGTATCTCTGCTTTAACAGCTGCTGCAAGGGGAGGGGGTACATTAGCTATTGAAACATCGGAAAGTTGCGTTGTAATACGATAGATTTTATGGGCGTTGACATTAAAATTATCATAGCTGATTTCATCTTGCACCCATAGAAAAATGAAAATGCTTGAAGTCAGGCCGGTGGCAAGACCCAAGATATTTAAACCGCTAAAGAGCTTTTGCTTAAATAAATTCCTGATTGCTAATTTCAAATAATTCTTAAACATAGAAGTCAGTCATTTTGAATTTTATTCTGCTCTTAAACTTTTCACTGGATTTGCCATTGCGGCTTTAATAGCTTGGAAACCAACGGTTAATAGAGCAATCGCTGCAGCCAAAATCCCAGCAACAAAATATACCCACCAATGAATTTCAACCTGGTAAGCAAAGTCTTGTAGCCATTCACTAACTCCCCACCATGCAATAGGGGCAGCAATTAAAAAGGCAATTATAACCAGCCAGATAAATTCCATTATCACCAGCATCACCACGTTTTGAATTGAAGCTCCTAGCACTTTTCTGATGCCGATTTCTTTGGTGCGCTGTATCACAGTAAATGCAGCCAGACCAAATAAACCGAGGCAGGCAATTAAAATGGCTAAAGATGCGAACAGCATAAAGAGGTTCCTTTTCTGGCTGTCTGCCTGATATTGACTAGCGTAATTCTGGTCAAGAAAGTAAATTTCGTAGGGATTATAGTTATCGAATTCCTTATATACTTTTTCAATATATGCCAAACTCTCTTTAATGCTCCCAGACTGGATTTTAATGTATAGATTGTCTGATTCGTGGGGTGGAATTAGAAAAAAGACTATCGGTTCTATCGCTTTATGTAGCGACATTACATGGAAGTCGTTTACCACTCCAATCACCTTCGCTTCTTTAGTGTTCCCATTATCATCAGTAAAGTACCATACTCTTTTCCCGATAGGGTTTTTCCAGCCTTGATTCTTTACCAAGGTTTGGTTCACGATAAGCCCTTCTGTAGAATCCGATTTTATTGCAGATGAAAAATTCCTTCCTTCTTTAAGGGTAATCTCCATCTGGCTGAGATATTCAGTATCGATTCCAATCTTTTGCGTGAGGCTGGTGTTGGTGGGTTTTTGTCCGTTTGTCTCAAGGAAGAATCCGCCGCCTGGTATTCTTCCGGCTATTCCTAGCTGGTTTGTTGTTGAAGAAGTAGAAAGAATTCCAGGGTAACTGTTTAATTTGTTTTTTAAAGCCGATAATTTAGTGGTTCGCAAATGTTGCGGAATGCGTAAGCCTAATACCTGTTCTTTGTTAAATCCCAGGTCTTTGTTCATCACAAAGTTTAACTGCTGCCAGCTTATTACGGTGAAAACGATGAGCGCAATCGAGATGCTAAATTGTACAATCACCAGCGACTTTCTAAAGTAACCATGGGAAGGATTTTTAATGAACGTTCCTTTAAGAACCGTTGAAGTATTGAATTTTGAAAGGAAAATTGCGGGATAAAGTCCACTGAAGAAGCTTACAATTAAGGCCATCCCAATTATTGAGAGTAAAACAGTTTTCCATCCCAGATCGAAAAGCGATATGGTCGTGGTTCCTATTTGGTTGAGGAAAGGGCTAATCACTTTCAGCAGCAGTAAACTTAATACGGAAGCTATTAATATCAGCAGAAAAGACTCAATAAAAAACTGAAGAATCAATTGTGTGCGGTTGGAACCCATCACTTTTCGCACGCCTACTTCTTTCGCACGTCGGGTAGACTGAGCTGTAGTTAGGTTTATGTAGTTGATGCAGGCCAGGGCGAGAATCACAAATCCTATAATTGAGAAGATATAAAGGTATTGAATGCTGCCTCCGGCTTTAAACTCACCCTGCAATTTGGAATGCAAATGAATTGAAGTAAGGGGCTGTAATTTAAGACTGTAATCTGCTTTATCATAATTCATTAGCTTAGCCATTAATAGCTTGCTTTTAGCCTCTAGCTTCGAGATATTTGCGCCTGGCTGAACTACAATATAAGTGTATAAACTCAGGTTGTGTTTCTCTCTCATGTTATCGCCATTTACATCTAATACCCCCGCAGCATCGAAAGTTAAATGAGAATTGGCGGGTAGATCTTTAATTATGCCTGTTACTTTTTGCGGAGGACGATTAATATACTCCAAGGTTTTCCCGTATGCTTTATGAATGCTTCCAAAGACTCTTATCGCAGCACTCTCTGATAAAATCATAGAGTTTGGCTGACTCAAGGCTGTTTTGGGATTCCCGTACAGAAACTGGTGAGTAAAAACTTCAAAAAAACTGCTCTCCGTAAAAATGGGAGAAAGTGTAATGGTATTGATTCCGGACTTTACAAATTCCGAACCCTCGGCAAAGAAGCGAACCGTTTTTTCAATTTCTGGAAGGTTTTGTTTTAGTAAAGGGGCTATCGGGCCCGATGTGTTTACAATGTTTAAGCGCTGCCCATCCCATTTCCAATCTGGTACAACACGGTAAATACGATCCGACAATTTATGGTACCTGTCGTAGCTTAACTCATTCACGGTATAAGTTATAATAGCAAAACAGCAGGTTAGGCCAATAGTTAAACCAAACAGGTTTATAAACGAGGTTAGTTTGTGGCTTAGGAGGTTTCTGAAAGCGATTAGGAAATATGTTTTAAGCATGTGATTAATATCTAAATGTTATTCAGTCCTTAAACTTTTTACCGGGTTTGACACAGCGGCCTTGATTGCCTGAAAACTTACGGTGACAATAGCTATAACAACAGCCAAAACTCCCGCAATCACAAACACCCAAGGCTCAATCTCTATTCGGTATTCATATTTCTGTAGCCAGTTATTCATCAACAGAAATGCAACTGGGGAAGCGATAAGGCATGAGATGATAACCAATAAAACAAATTCTTTGGAGAGGAGCAGCCAGACGTTAGCAATTGAGGCGCCTAATACTTTTCGTATTCCTATTTCTTTGGTCCGCCGTTCGGCCATGAATGCTGTTAATCC
This sequence comes from Pedobacter sp., assembly GCA_036399495.1. GTDB lineage: Bacteria > Bacteroidota > Bacteroidia > Sphingobacteriales > Sphingobacteriaceae > Paradesertivirga. The sequence goes on along the minus strand of DASWMZ010000193.1, from coordinate 21,269 downwards.
AAATAATCCTAAACAGGAAATAAAAATGGTTAACACGGCGAAAATGCCTGAAAGCTTTGCGACTTTATTTTCCATATCAAACTTTCTGGCAAATTCCTCGTCGGCAAACTTATATTCGAAAGACAGAGATGGATTGTGTTTTTCAAAAATAGGCTTTATAATAGCAATAGTCTTTTGAAGATCAGCGTTGGCCTTTAATCTTAATAAAACAGTAGAAAAGTGGTCTTCCCTTAATAAGATAACAGATGGATTCACAAATTTAAAAGCATCTTCAATTACAACATTCTCGGTAACACCAATCACGTTAAGCACCCTGTCACCATGCTTAATGGTTTCACCCACGGGATTTTTAAACCCCATCAATTTAGCCGCTGATTCGTTTAAAATAACCGCGTCCGAATCGGTTTTAAACGCTCTTGAAAAAGTCCGCCCTTCCTTAAACTTCATCCCCGCAGCCTTTTCATAGTCGTGGTCAACCATCACCACATCTAAACTCACACTTAGGTTCGGGTCTTTGCCTTCCCAATTAAAGTCTCCCCAGTCATTGTTAATGTTCGTCATTGAGCTTGAGGATTTAGACACAGCCTCGAAGCTTCCGGTATTTAATAGGTCCTGTTTTAAAATACGGTAATTTTGGGCCAGGTCATCGGTTCCATTTACTGATATCAGATTATTAGGATTATAACCTATTGAGCGCGATCGAGCATGTTCTATTTGTCGGAAAACCAGCACCGTGCTCACTATCAGAGTAATAGAAATTGTAAACTGCAGTACAACTAATATCTTGCGAAAGGACACCGCACCTTTGCCCTGCGCAACTACTCCTTTTAAAACTTTAACTGGTACAAACGAAGAAAGATAGAAAGCAGGGTAACTTCCGGCAATTAAACCGGTGACAATGCAAATGCATAAGACAGAAAACATTACGGAAAGGTCGGTAAGATTAAATTTGATGTTTTCAAAATCCAACTCTTTAAGCAGAGGCAAAACGATTACAACAATTACGAGCGAAAGTAAAAAAGCAAGGAAAGCCGTAAATAACGATTCGCCTAAAAATTGCACAATCAAATGCTTTCTTCTCGAACCTATCGATTTGCGAATACCTACTTCACGGGCACGTTTTTCTGACCGTGCCGTAGCGAGATTCATGAAATTAATGCAGGCAATCAGCAATACAAAAATGCCGATAGTTCCAAACAAGCGAACGTACTCAATCTTTCCTCCTGTATTTATCCAGTCTTTATAGTCATCATATAAGTTCCATTTTTCCATAGGGTGAAGAAACAAGAACTCACTTCGGATATCCTTGTTTTTTTCCTGTAAAAGCGGCCTTAGTTTTTTAGACAAAGCGTCCATACTTGCACCTTCTTTAAGCTCTACAGCAGTTCTTGAAGAACCACCACTCCATTGAGTAAGAGACCTTTTTACCCAATCTTCAGTCCGAACCCGTAACTCAAAAGGTACAAGGAAATCAAATGAAATCGATGTGTTTTTAGGCAAATCCTTAACAACTGCCGAAACCATTACATTATGTTGGTTATCTAATTTTATAATTTTACCTACCGGGTTTGCTGAGCCGAACAAAGTTTTAGCCAAGGTTTCTGTTAGTACTACGGAGTTAGGCAGGGCGAGTGCTTTTTCTATGTTCCCGCTTATTAATGGAAAGGAAAACATCTTGAGGAAATCCGGATCAACGTAAATGCCTTGTTTGTTAAACTTTTTTTCACCGGCAATTAAACTATGTTCGTCTAGCCAAGACATTCGGGTAACCCGCTTTACCTCGGGATAACCCGACTGTAATTCCTCATATAGAGGTAGCGGGCTCGAGGTTCTGGTTATCTTTTCTTCGTTAGACATGCCATGTCTAACCAAAAGTGCAATGCGGCTTTTGTTAACCTGAAAATCATCGAATAAATATTGGTACTGTATCCATAACCCGATGATGATTGTAAAAGCCATGCCTACAGCAAGTCCGACGATATTGATGAAAGAGAAAGTTCTGTTTTTCAACAGATTTCGCCAGGCTATTTTAAAGTAGTTTTTGAGCATAGTAATTAATTCTTAATGATTTTTCTTATGTGTGGCGAGGATATCAACACTGGAATACGCCTCAAGAATGCAATATGCCGACTTTGGCGTCCCCACCAACCGCTTAATGATAGCTTTTTAACATATCAATTTCCTTTATCTACTTTAAATGTTACCAGGAACTTATTATTTGCTGATGCAATTGGCCTAACTTCCACAAACCCATTCCAGTTCTCTTTCTCCTTTGAGATAAAGCTCCAACTGCTGTTGGTTGGATAGTTGTTCTTTTTCTTCCAATCAACCTGTTTATCAACCCTTTCTTCCAATGCCTTTTCGATTTCTACAGCACTAATCGTAGCAGTTACTTCATATTCAATTTGCCAATGGTCTTTATCACCTTCTGTGTTTAGAAGCTTTGCAGAAGAAATCCCAGGATGCGCTTTATCATTACCTTGAAAAATTGGGTTTAAATATCTATCCGCCAGGGCCGCTCGTGCGTAATCATTCTTGGGTTTCCAATCGTATTCTATATTGAGGGAAACTGTTTGTGCCTTTGGCCTTCCCTTTAATTTTTCAATGATGTGTAATGCTCCATCCATGCCGGAAGAAAGCCCGGCAGTTGTAATAAATTTTCCGTTATCTACAAATCGCTGGTCCGAAACAACCTTTATGTTGGGATAGTTGGTTGTGAGTTCAGCAATACCGTTAAAATTACAGGTAGCGGTTAAGCCTTCTAATAACCCGGTTGTAGCCAGAATAAGTGCTCCATTACAGACAGACATCACCACGTCGGCTTTTTCCGAATATCCTTTTATCCATTGAATTGCTTCATGAGATTCTCTTGTGGCTGAAATATTACCACCCGGAATAATAAAAATGCTGGCTTCAGGACAGTTCTTAAAAGTAAAATCCGGTATAACTCTCATTCCCATATTCGTTTTAATAGAGGAATCGGCAGCAACAGTAATGACTTCGTATCCTGCCTGTCCCAAAACTTCGAACGGGGCTGTAAAATCTATTATCTGTACGCCTTCAAATAATAGAATGGTGACTCTTCCGGCTTTCTTTTTATCGACAGTTTTAGCGACTAATTCCATGTGACATTCAGAACAAATGCCCGGCTTATCGAAAATTAATTTATCACAATCACGACCACATGGGGAACATACAAAGGTTTCTTTGGCTGTTTGGGCGGAGGTTAGCGAAGCAAAAGCGACTAACAGGTAAAAGGTAAATTTGTATTTGCCGGGTCGGCCTAAAGGGATTGGAGATGTTAAAAAGGGCATAAAGAATTTATAGATGTTCATGTTTAATTAGGTGTTGGGTGAAATTTTGTACTTTTATATTGTCTCCGATTATTCGTCTTTTAAATACGTTGAAGGGTTACTTGTATAAGCCTTAATGATATGCCATACAACGCTCACTGATATAATGATTAGTAAAATAGCAAAGGATAGAATAAGAGGCCAAACAGACACGCTAGACTGTGACGATATTTGTTTAAATAAAGCTTGAGTTATCAAATAAGAAACGGGGAGGCCCGCCAACCCGGCAAATAAACTGGCATAAATGAATTCTTTGTTTATTTGAAAACTAACATCTGCTATCCCTGCCCCCAATACTTTTCTAATGCTTATATTTTTCATTTTATTTCTTAAAATAAGCAAGGCTAAACCGAAGACCCCGGACATGGAAATAAAGATCATAATACCCGACGTAGAACTCAATACTCGAGAAACACTGTCGAAATTGGTGAAATAACCGTTAAAAACGGCGTCTTGATAATAGTAGTCGAAAGGTAAATTGGGGTTAATTTTCTTCCAGGTTTTTTCTACCATCGGCAGAGCGTGTGAGCCGGCAACAGTTGCAACATAAACATACTTTACGCCTTCCGGCTTGCAGCCGGTTATCAACAAAGGGCCAACCTCCGAATTGAAATCTTCGTAATGAAAATCTTTTACCTCGCCAATTATCAGATATTTCAGGTTTTCGTGTTCTATCGTTTTTCCAACTCCGGAGGTCCAATTCATTTGTTTTAAAAATGCTTGGTTTACAACAACCGATGAAGTTACGTCGGACTTGAAATTGTCGTGAAAATCCCGGCCTTTCAAAACTTTTATACCCATTTGCCGGATAAACCCCGGAAGTACATTTAAACTCTGCACAGTACTTTTTTTACCTTCTACATCGATCGAAACTTGTTTGGTAAAGTTTCCAAGTGATTGAGCAGAACCCGTTACCGATTTTATATGCTTTTTATTTTCCAATTCATCTTTTAATACTTCGTAGCCGGACAGTCCGTTTAATACAACTACTAAGTTGTTTTCGGGGTTATAGCCCCAAGGCTTCACTTTTGTTTTTTGCATTTCACCGTTTAGAGCCACTGCTGTAGAAATGGCCAGCAAGGTCAGGAAAAATTGAAACCCCAAAAGTGCCTTTCTAAATTTGTTATTATTCCCAATGGCAAGGCTTCCTCTAACAATATTTATCGGTTTAAAAGCTGAGATATAGACGGAAGGATAAGCGGCACCGCTTAATGCAGATAGAAGGATTAAGCCGGCTAAAGCAATCCAGGTTTTGTAATTAGTGAAAAGTTTTTGACCCAATTGCAGGTTGGCTATCTCACTAAACCAAGGCAAAAAAACCAACTTCGCCAAAAACAATCCCACAATTACAGCAATCAGGCATATAATAAGATGCTCTAATATAAATTGCCAGATTATTTGTTTTCGGCTGCTCCCGATAACTTTCCTAATGCCGATTTCCTTTAATCGGCTGGAAGCGGAGGCGATTGCAATGTTCATGTAATTAAAATACACCAACAATAAAATTGCTACGCCTAGTGCCATTAATAGAATTATCGCCCCAGGCGACATTTGATTGAATACCGTATTCTTCACCTTAGAGGCATGAAAGTTCATTGACTTCAGCGGCTGAAAATGAAAGCCGGATATTATATTATCACGGTTTGCCGCATTATATAAATCCAAATACTTCTTTTCTTTTCGGATTCGATGTAATGCTTTTTCATCATCCGCTTCTACAAAAGTTACATCTGCACTTTGGCTCCAGTCGCCGTTTTTTTCAAACCCGAGGGAAATCATTTTCTGATACGGAAGCAATGCGGCAAAGTAAAAGGAGGTTTCAAACGGACGCTTATTTAAAACTGCATGAACAGTAAATTCTTCAATTCTTTTTTCTCCTTTGCTTTCAAAAATTATTCTCACTTGCTTACCGATAGAATTAACTTTTCCAAAAAGTATTTCAGACAGCTCTTGGGTAAGCACTATTCCGGTTTCGTTAGGCAATGTTTTAAAATTCCCCCATTTAACTGGGAAGTCAAACATATCATAGAAGGTGTTGTCCACAAAGCTCACACTTGCTCTAAAAACATTATCTCCCTGCTTAAATATTACTCCTGTAGAAGTTAGTCTTGCCGTATTTTTAACCTGCGGAAAGTCGCCTTTAATTTCATTACTTAAAGGTGCAGGTGTATTTCCCCATAATTGCTTTTCATTGTTTTCCTCAGATATCTTTTCAATAACATCAGATATCTTTTCAATAACAAATAACTTGTCCAGCTTAGAATGAAAGCTGTCCATATTCGTAGCCCAGTCTATCATTTCAAAAACAACCAGACAGCAGCCCACAGCCAAAGCCAGACCTCCAATGTTTATGAGAGAGGACAATTTGTTTTTTAATAAACTTCTTATACCAATTTTTAGATAGTTTTTAAACATGTTATTCTGTTCCTAGTGATTCAATTTTACGCCGCACTTGGGTGTCCCCGCCACCCGCTTGAAGATTACTCCGTTCTTAAACTTTTTATCGGATTCGCCACCGCCGCCTTAACCGCCTGAAAACTTATAGTCAACAGAGCAATACAAATTGCTCCTAATCCAGCCACCACAAACATCCACCAGGCGATATCAATCCGGTAAGCAAAATCTTGCAGCCATTGATGAATTGCATACCAGGCGATAGGTGAGGCTATCAAAATTGCCACAAGTACAAGCTTGATAAAATCTTTAGAAAGCAAAGCGGTGATGCTTTGAACAGATGCACCCAAAACCTTCCTGATACCGATTTCTTTGTTTCGCTGTTCTGCTGCATAGGCCGACAAACCGAATAAACCCAAACACGCAATGCTTATGGCAAGCGTAGTGAAGAGTAGAAATATCTGCCCCATACGTTTTTCGGTACGGTAGATCGCTTCGAAATCAGCATCCATAAATGAGTATTGAAAATTCCCGGCCGGAACCAATGCTTTCCATCTATTCTCGAGCTGTGACAAAAGAGGGGTTAAATTGTTTCCCTGCACCCGTATGGCGATACGACCGTTATCGGCCGCCATAGTCATCACTACCGGAGTGACATTTTCCCGCAAGGATGTAAAATTGAAATCTTTAACTACGCCTATTATGGTATAGGGTTTTAAACCGTCCGTTCGGTACAAGGTCTTGTTAAGCGGATCAGCAAATCCTAAAAACTTGGCGGCAGTTTCATTAATGATTAAGGCGTTTGAATCGGTGCGGAACTGGCTGGAGAAGTTACGCCCTTGAACTATTTTCATCCCGAGAGTTTGAACATAATCATCGTCTACTCGCCAGTTTTGCGGAAAAATTGACTTTTTCGGGTCGTTAGTAGCCTCTTTGCAAAAAACAGAAGTACTACGATTTCCTGGAGTAGGTAAGAATCCGGTGAGAGTTGCATTAACTACGCCGGGTAATCGCTTGATTTCTTCTTTAAAAGCTTGAGCGTTATTACCCAATTCGAAAGCATTTTGAAGTATAATAACCTGATTGCGATTAAAACCTACATCGCGTGTTTGGATATACTTTAGCTGGTAATATATAACCAGAGTGCTGACGATCAGGAAAATAGAGATCGAGAACTGGAAAACAATTAGGAAACTTCGCAATCCGCTGTCTTTAAAACCAGTCCGGATCTTACCTTTCAGTACATCGACGGGTTTAAACGAGGATAGAAAAAATGCCGGGTATAATCCTGCGATTACGCCAATAAACAAAATGCCAGAGATGAGTATTGGGAATAATCGGGTAATGAAAGTGGTGTCGAGTAAAATATTTTTACCAGATAGGTGGTTGAAGCCTGGAAGCGTAATTAAAACAATAATCAAGCCTATAAAAGTGGCGACAAACGTTACCAAAACGGATTCCACTAAAAATTGAACAATCAGATTTTTTCGTGAAGAACCTACAACTTTACGCACTCCCACTTCTCGTGCTCTGTTAGAAGAACGGGCCGTGGACAGATTGATAAAGTTCACGCAAGCGATCAACAAGATGAACAACGCGATTACCGTAAATATATAGACGTATTGCACCGTGCCATTTACGCCAAGTTCACCAGTCATATTTGAATGAAGGTGTATATCGGTTAAAGGCATCAGGTTTAACCGGAAGTAACTCCCTTTTTTCTCAAAATCGTCTATGTTGCTGCCTACCGCTTTCTCCATCTGTGCGCTGCTATATTTTTTCAGCAGAGCCGGAAACTGAGCTTCAAGATTTTTATGACTTGTCCCTTTCCGCATCAATACGTAGGTGTTGTAGTCACTTCTCAGCCATTCGTCGCTGCGACTATCGGGCCAGGAGATCATGGACATTAAGAAATCTGCCTTAAAATGCGATTGCTGAGGCATATCTTCCATTACTCCGGTAATCTTTAAGCCAGGATAATTAGGTACGGTTAAAATTTGCCCAATAACGTTTGTCTTATTGAAGTATTTCTTTGCAGCGGATGCAGAGATGACAACTGTATTTGGTTCCGTTAAAACGGAAGCTTTATCGCCATGGATTAGTGGCAATGTAAAAACATCAAAAACCGATGGATCAGCAAATAGCGCATAGTTCTCAATTAGATACTGATTTCCTTTCTTCACGGATATTGATGTCATTTTTAACCTTGCCGCATTTTCCACATCCGGAAAATCGCTTTTTAGGGTTTGGGCCAATGGGGGCATCGCAACCGCATACTGGACTTTATTTTCTCCAAGTTTAAGGTCTTCATTAATCCGATAAATCCGGTCTGCATTTACGTGAAAACGGTCATAGCTTAATTCATCAATCACATAAAAAACAATCAGCATACATGCCGCTAACCCAAGTGAAAATCCGCAAATGTTAATAGCTGTAAAGCCTTTGCTTTTGGTAAGGCTGCGCCAGGCGGTTTTGAAGTAGTTTTTAAACATGGTTTTCTGTCCTTAGTGATTTAATTTGGATGTTGTTGAAGACACCACACCGTTCCAACTCCCTCTCCTTTGGAGAGGGCTGGGGCGAGGCCTTTAAACCATCAAATTTTCCATTACCACCTGTCCATCAAGAAGTCGTATTATTCTATGGCTATACCTCGCATCATGTTCACTGTGCGTAACCATGATTATTGTAGTTCCCTGCTCATTTAATTCTGTAAGCAATTGCATTACCTCATTACCGTTGGTTGAATCAAGGTTACCCGTTGGCTCATCCGCTAATATCAGCTTGGGATTGTTTACTACGGCTCGTGCAACTGCCACACGTTGTTGTTGTCCCCCCGAAAGTTGTTGCGGGAAGTGATTGCGGCGATGCATGATTTGCATTTTTTCCAATACAGCTTCCACCTTTACTTTACGTTCCGAAGTTTTCATATTGAGGTAAATCAGCGGAAGCTCTACGTTTTCGAAAACGGTCAGCTCATCAATCAAATTAAAGCTCTGAAAAACGAAGCCAATGTTTCTTTTGCGGAGTTCGGCGCGTTTGCGTTCGTTGTATTTTGCTATCTCGGTGTCGTTAAACAGGAAGCTGCCAGCATCCGGGTCGTCCAATAAGCCAAGGATATTCAATAGAGTTGATTTTCCGCATCCGGAAGGCCCCATGATGGCCACAAACTCACCCTGTTTTACTTCAAATGAGAGTTTGTTTAGGGCTACGGTCTCAACGTCTTCTGTGCGGTATACTTTTTCGAGGTTGGTTATTTTTATCATTTTTTGAGGTTTGGGAGGGGTCAGGTATGAGGTATCAGGTGTGATAGCTCAATCAAATCGCTCTCATTATTTTTATGTACTTCCTATTGCCAATTCGTGTTTTTGATATTCGTTAAATTCCTTATATGTTTGAATGTGAACTATACCTATTTGTCCATTAATACCTGCTAAAAATCCATTCGCCTGATACCCCATACCTGTTACCTAATTCACCTATCTCTATGCGCAATTTTCAAGACCTTCTTATCTGGCAAAAAAGCCATCAACTTACACTGAACATTTATAAAATCACCCAATCTTTCCCTAAAGAGGAAATTCATTCGCTAATATCCCAAATGCGACGTTCCAGTTCATCTATTCCTACTAACATCGCCGAAGGTTGCGGGCGAAACAGTAATCCCGAGATGAAGCGTTTTCTAATCTACTCTGCTGGCTCAAGTTCTGAATTAGAATACCAATTGATTCTATCCAAAGACTTAAGTTATATTCCAGAACATACTTACAATGAACTCTGTGGCTCTGTCGTCGAAATCCGGAAAATGATTCATTCATTTTGTGCAAAGTCTAAGTTGAGTAGGTTGAGGTTTCAGGTATGAGTGTCGTGCAAACCTGATACCTCATACCTGACACCTATTCCGCTTTTAACACTAATTCCTGCATATCCCCGTAATTCTCATAACTCGACGTCACCACTTTATCCCCCGGTTTTAAGCCTTGTAATATCTCGTAGTAATCCGGATTTTGACGGCCCAATTGTATATCTACTTTGTACGCAACAGTTCCTGCCTCGTTTAACTTATAAATCCAATTTCCCCCGGTTTGCTGATAAAAACCTCCCTTTGATAATAGCAAAGCTTGTGTCTCATCACTCAGCGCAAGACGAATCTGCAAACTTTGTCCTTTTCTGATCCCAGCAGGAACAGCATCCACAAACTCTAAGTCGACCTGAAAGCGGCCATTTGTAACTTGTGTGAATATCTTCTTTACCCTTAATTTAAAGCTTTTCCCAGCTAAATCAAACTCACCCACCAAACCTGTAAAAATTCTTGAAATATAATGCTCATCAATATCTGCGCGTACTTTATATCCGCTTACTACATCCAGTTGCCCGAGCCGTTCTCCTTTGTTTTTCGACTGGCCGATTTCAGCATCCATCGAAGTTAGCTGACCGTCCACCGGCGCTCTTACAATCAAATCGCCTACCTTTCTCCGCATCAGCGAAAGCGCATTTTGCATCCTGCTGTAGGATTGTTGCATCTGGCCGATTTGTTGCCTACCAGACGTTGAATCTTTATTTAGGGTTTCACGGGTAAGATTCCTTCTGCGCAATTGATATTTAAAGCTGTTTTCTGAGGACTTAAATTCCTGGGAACCAATTGCATTTTTTGAAAATAGATGTTTGTTTAATTTATAAATCCGCTCTGCTTCGGCCATACCGTTTTCTACCTCGGCCATTTGATTTAATTGCCTGATGGTGTTCTGGTCGGAATTATTTCGCGTGTTCTGCATTTGCGTTAACACGTCAAAAACTGCAGTTTCTTGATTAGCCAGACTAAGTTCAAGGTCAGTATTAGCAAGTTCGAGTATGGGCTGTCCTTTCTTCAGAAATGCTCCATCTTCAGCATAAATCTTTTCCACTCTACCACCTTCCGCAGCATCGAGATAGATGGTTGTGAGCGGCATAACTATTCCGTTTACCGGGATAAATTCTTGAAAAGAGTTTTTAGAAACAGTGCTGATGATGATTTTTTCGACATCGACATTTAAACGTGATTTTCCGTTTGCCATAAAATAGCTGGCGCCGCATAAAACAACCACGCCGGTAATTCCCGCAATTGTGAGAATGCGTTTGGTTGTCCACTTTTTCTTTTTTATTACTCTGTCCAAAATAAATACTCTTGTTTGGTTAGTATGCTTTCAAATGTGTGCCAAGGAATTAAGGTACTAATAATCAAATATTTACTATATTAAACTGCTTCTCTGACGTGCGCTGGCAGTACAGCAACTGTTCGGATACGATACACGTTTAACCGGAAGCGAATCCTAGTGCCTTTAAAATCATACTTTTATACAAATGGTATGATTCTTATTCCCAAAGCTTTATAATTTAGTACATGAAATCATTAATATCATATCTAATGTCTCATATCTCAAACCGCTTTTATGAATCTTAGCAACGCAGCCATTTTAGTAGTGGATGATGACCCTGATGTTTTAACCGCAATACGCTTGTTGTTGAAGCCGCAGGTGAAAGAGATTGTGGCAGAGAAAAATCCCGAAAATATTCGCATGCATCTTTCAAAGCAGCCCTTTGATTTGATCTTGCTGGATATGAACTTCAAAAGTGCTATCAATAGCGGAAATGAGGGTTTGTATTGGCTCAATAAAATCAAAGAATTAAAGTCTGAAGCATCTATCATTATGATTACCGCCTACGGTGATATCGATTTAGCGGTACGCGCCTTAAAAGAGGGGGCAGGAGATTTTATGGTTAAGCCCTGGCACAACGAGGTTTTGGTCGAAACCATCAAAGAAGCATTAAATAAAAAGCCCGGAACCCCCAGAGCTATTCCCCAAAAGCAGGGTACTTCGGTGGTAGGGAACGAGTTGTTGGGTTGTTCTGAACAAATGCTGGAAATCTTTCATAAGATTGAGAAGATTGCTCCCACCGATGCTAATATCTTGATTTTGGGTGAAAACGGAACAGGGAAGGATTTAATCGCTAAAGCCATACATCAGCAGTCGTTGAGGGCGAACAAGCCTTACATGAAAGTGGATGTTGGCGCGCTATCAGAAACTTTATTTGAAAGCGAGCTTTTCGGACATAAAAAAGGCTCATTCACTGATGCTCGCGAAGACCGCATAGGCCGGTTTGAAGCTGCAGCAGGCGGCACTTTATTTTTAGATGAAATAGGCAATATCTCCCTGCAGCAACAGGCAAAACTGTTGACCGTACTTCAAAACCGCCAGGTCACCAGATTAGGAGCCAATGAGGCAGTTGATATTGATATCCGTTTAATTTGTGCTACCAATGTTCCTGTGTTCGAATTGGCTAACGAAGGCCGTTTCCGTAAAGATCTAATCTATCGGATAAATACGGTGGAAATTGTTGTACCACCGCTTAGGAACCGCGGCGATGATATTCTTCTCCTGGCTGAGCACTTTTGTAAGGTTTACGCACAAAAATACATGAAACCTGCGTTTGAGCTTCATCGCAGTGCAATTAATAAGTTGTTAAACTATTCTTTTCCGGGAAATGTGCGCGAGTTGCAATATGTGATTGAACGAGCAATCATTATGGCTGATGATTCAATCTTGCAAGCAAAAGATTTGTTATTTTCTCCTATTGAACAGGCAGTAAGTGTTCCCGAGAATCAGGAAACTAATTTAAGTGATTTGGAAAAAAGCACCATTCTGAGGGTGATAGATAAAAACCAGGGCAATATTACGAAAGCAGCTAAGGAACTGGGGCTCACACGAACTGCCTTATACCGGCGGTTAAATAAATATGATATTTAAGCGGAACGAAGAGTATGTTTAAGCCATACGAGCAAAAAATATTGTTCCGGATTATCTTGATCCCCATAAGTTTTGGATTGCTTATATGGTTAATCTTACAAGATTATATCATACTTTCCATCATTTTATGTCCATTTATCATTTACCAATTGTATGATATATTCCATTATCAGCGCAAAGTGTATGAGGAACTTGAACAATTTACCGAAGCTATACACTATCGTGATTTCTCTCGGCGATTTGGTGTAAAGGAAGCACCCCTAGAGCTACAGCCATTACATATTGCATTTAATCAGCTCAACGATTCTTTCAGGCAAGCTTCAAAAGAAAAGGAAACCCAATATCAATACCTTCAGCAGATTTTAGAAATAGTTGATACCGGTATTATTTCCTATAATCTTTCGCAGGGTGATGTGGTTTGGATGAATGATTCTTTAAAAAAAATGCTCAATCTGCCTCATCTTAAAAATATCTCGGCGCTAGAAAAAAGAAACAAGCGTTTATTCGACGAAATCTCCAATATCCCTTTGGGGGAAAGTAAATTAATAACGCTTTTACTATCAAAAAGTCAGGCTAAATTATTGATGAACGCAACCGCTTTTCAAACCAATCAGCAACAATACAAACTGGTTACTTTCCAAAATATTAGCGAGGCTTTGGAAGAAACAGAAGCTGATGCATGGTCGCGATTACTACGCGTTATGACGCATGAAATCATGAATTCAATCGCGCCAATTTCATCACTGGCAAGTACACTGAATAACCTTGTAGAAGAGTCAATCACAAAGAAAGAAGCTCAGCCATCCTACCGGGAAGATTTGGAAGTTGGGCTTGAAACTATCAGAAAGCGCAGTGAAGGGTTGCTGAAATTTGCAGACACTTACCGTAATCTTAGCAAAATTACTACACTTAATCTGGAGAAAACACTTGTAAGGGATTTATTCGAAAGTCAAAGTAATTTGATGGCTCCCGGTTTGAGCGCGCTAGATATTGACCTCGAAATCATTCTGAAAGATCCATCCATACAGATCGAAGCTGATTCGAGCCTGCTCGAGCAAGTGTTGATAAATCTATTGGTAAATGCTATTGATGCGGTGAAAGGTAGAGTTAACCCAAAAATCTCTTTGTCGGCCGAATATGATGCTAGTCGGAAATGCATTATAAAAGTAACGGATAATGGCCAAGGGATACCGCAAGAGCTTTTGGATAAAATCTTTATTCCATTTTTCAGTACCAAAAAAACCGGATCTGGTATCGGATTGAATTTATGCAAACAGATAATGATGTTGCATAAGGGGAATATTCAGGTGGAAACAATTGAAGGAGTGGGGACGAGCTTTATGCTTACGATATAGTTTCGCAACTAAAAAATTATTTTGAATGTAGTACCAACATTCACTTCGCTCTCTACAAGAATATTCCCACCTAAAGACTCTACCTGATTCTTAGTGAGATATAATCCAACACCGGTAGCCTCAGGATGTCTGTGAAAAGTTTTATACATCCCGAACAGTTTTTCTCTGTATTTCTCAAGATCGATCCCTAAGCCATTGTCGGAAAAAGTAAGGGAAATCCGATCATTTTCAATACCTGATACAATCTTGATTTCGGGACGAACGTCAGTCCTGCGGTATTTTAAAGCATTACTAAGTAAATTATGAAAGATGCTTTCAAGATACGCGGGTACATAATTTATTATATTACAAGCAGAAAAATCAGTAGTAACATGAGCATTAGACTCAATGATTTGGTTCATCAAAACATCTTTTGCTGTTTTGAAAACGGTTGTAAAATGTAACTCGGTTTTTAGTTGTTTAGAGGCCGATTGTACAGCAACTATTTCGCTTAAATCGGCAATGGTATGATTTAAAGAGTCGGCCGCTTTATTTGTAACCTTTAAGATCAAATCCTTTTCAACTTCCGATTCCTCATTCGCATATAAATTAAGGGAACTCTTAATATTAGCGGCATGGTTTCGCAGATTATGAGATACAATGTGAGTGAAATTTTTCAGCCGGTTGTTCTGGTCGTGTATAATATCCAATGTTTGCTGTAGCAAAATCTCCTTCTTTTTGCTTTCGTCGATATCCTGCAAGGTGCCTCGTATGCCTGTGATATTTCCCCATTCATCAAACACGGGATGACCTATAACTTTTACCCAAATCTCGCGGTTTTTCGCCGTAATTAATTTTGCTTCTAAAGAATAAGGTTTTCCATCTTTAATAGCCTGATGGTAAAACTTTAACATTTCTTTAGCAGATTCAGCTGTATAGGCATTCATCGAATCACGAAAATCGACCTCTGTGTTTTCGTCCATTTCCCGTATCCTATAAAGTTCTTTGGTATAAGAGACGCTATTTTCAGGAAGCTTAATTTCCCAGCCACCTACTTTGGTAATATAAGCTGTGCGCTCAAGAAGCAATTCGGATTCAAATAATTGCTTACTCTTCTTCTCTAATTCATCCTCGTAATTCTTACGGGAAGCATCAATATTATTTAAAATGTCGGAGAAATAGTAGGCCAGAATAAATGAGAACACTGTAGTTATAACAACATGAAGTGATACCCCAAATTCTGTATTATACAACTCCAGATTCTGCCCCCAAACGCGCATTCCGCCCACAAAGATTTGTGCTATAATTAAAAGTGGAAGAATTTTTCTTCCTAAAACTCCACCCAGCTTATTTGACATTACCGGGCGCATAAAGCCCTTATGTGGAAAAACATATAACATTCCGATAGCCACCAGTACAATGCAGAAGCTGGTGTTTAAAGACATTGGACTTTGAAACTCATAATGCATAGAGCCGTATCTATATAGGTTTGCGCATAGATACACCGAACTGATAGAGAGTGCTATTACCACTAAGGCCTGAAAAATATATTCTTTTATTTTATTATCGAACAATGCTACCAGAATAGCCATACTCATAGATAAAAAGCTGATTGCAACACTGGGGGCCATATAGTGGTAGCCAACAGCCTGTGTAAACAATAAAGTATCGTAATTTAAACCCGTATTGTAGTATACATCGGTTAGTTTAGAAAGCGCCACAGGAACGCTGATCAGTAATACGATCGTGGATATATAAGAAATCTGAGTTTGACTTCCTTTGACTACACCAATAATCCAACATCCGAATAAGAAGAAAATACTTGCAGAAACCGGGTTCGTGCCAATATAGTTTGCCGCAGGACCAATCATAAGGTCAGGCATAAAGGCCCAGCCCGAAAGCACAGTAATTGAGATGATGATTGTAGTAATCCCACATGCCAACGATACCCCTAAGTCAGGCCGCGACGTGTTAGTTCTTCTTTCTCTCATCAAAAGGGTGTACGTATAATAATTGGTGGTGTTTCAATTTTACTTACGAGGGTTTAAATCGCATAGTTTCATTTAATACAACAAACAGAGCTGAATACTAAAGAAGTTATAATTACAATTTACATAATTTGTTCTATTAAGTAGATTGTTAAGAAATAACTGAAGATTAAATCATTAAATATTATTTAAATACGGCCTTATTGTTAGCTTAAAATTCTACGTTATGACACAGCGCTTTACCTTGCGACCAGTATATTTTTAATACCAGTACGTAGATAGTTCAGTAATTCGTCAAAAATCAGGTGAAAAGCCCGGACGTTTTATTTTGCCTGAAAATTTCGTTGCGTTAAAAAACTCAAGCTTTACCTGACGAAGAGTTTTGATAAAATCAAAAAGCTTACCCTCCAGATTGGTGTGAAGGGCATTTAATTGGGGTTCATTATCAATATGAGCTTTATCCAGTAATCTGCTTAGTTGTTTCTGATGCTCAATAATACTTACTTTAATTTGTTCTTTTCTGCTTTCCAGCGATTTGAAATGATCTGATATGCTGGAAATAAGCAACATATTTTCTTCCTCAACATGAGGCAAAAAATATCTGGTAATAAGGGATTGAAAATAAGTTATTTCCTGTTCGAAATAAGAAATGTCGGTTAACCAATGAGTTGTTAAAACATAAAGTTCTTCAACACTAAATTCATGCAGGAAACCTGTGGAGGATAAGATTTTTGATTCCATATGTCTTTACAGAGCTGTCTGGTGTACTTTAAAGCGGGTTTATTGGGAGAGCGTGTTCTTATTACGGAGGCTGTAGTTAAATAGTTATATCTAATTCAGCACAATTATCCACATCTACATTTGAACGGTGGTGAGTGTAAGTCTTGAAGAAGGATGGAAAGCGCCTGATCAGTAAATCATGACGATGGTACCTGCAATGATCAAGGCCGCGGCAACAACAGTTTTAAATGTTAGTGGCTCATTCAGAAATAAAACCGCTAATAAAATAGCTATTGCTACACTCAACTTATCTACAACCGCCACTTTAGATACCGGTCCCAACTGTAGAGCACGAAAGTAAAAAATCCATGATAAGCCTGTAGCGGCACCGGATAGAAGTATAAATAAGTAATTAGTCCGGGAAAGCGTACTTAAACCTGAGTGCGCTCCTTTGAAGTAAACAATAACCCAGGCTATAAATAATATAATCACTGTTCTTATCGCAGTTGCGAGATCGGAATCAACACCTTTAATCCCAACTTTTGCAAATATTGCTGTTAAGGCAGCAAAAAGAGCTGATAAGAGCGCATACATCCACCACATATTAATTAGCCTTTCGCAAATACATATAACTCAAAATCAATAAGCAAAGCATCCCTAACAGGAAGCCGCCCAAAACATCTGTAAACCAATGGGCGCCTAGATATACCCGTGAAAACGGCACCGTAAAGACCATGAATAAAGAGATACCTCCGATAATAAATCGTAAGGGTTTTGCAATGCTTTTAAGGTTAAACATAAGTACCGCTAAAAACCCAAAAAAGAGAACATAGAAAAGCACATGGCCGCTAGGAAAGCTTTGGTTTTTTGCCTTTTCAATAATTCTAACAACGTCTTCAGTTGGCCGCGGTCTGTTCACCAAAATTTTTAATACAGAACTTACGAGTCCCGAAATCAGCGTAAAACAGATAAACAAAGCCTCTTTTTTATAATTAAAAATCAGAAATACGAATGCTGTTATGAGTACCATTACCATCGAATAGGGGAAAACTCCTACATAGCTAATTACTCTCATTAAGACATTTAAAGCAGGCATCTGGTGCTCCTGAATTTCTGCTGAGAAATTTTGGTCAATACCGGAATTTGGGAATAGGAATACAAGTGTTGTTAATAGAATAAATCCTGCTAGTAAAACACCAAGTACATAGAAAAGAATACGTTTTCGATTAAGAGTCATCGATAGAACAAGTTTTTAACGAGAAGTTAGGATTTGTTAGGCTCGCTTAAATCTTCAATACCTAATATAATAGTTGTAATTTCGCCTAACGGATATAATCAATTGATAAACTCCATTACTTGTCATTTGTTTAAAGTCCCTTACCTCAAAACATGCACTTTAATACACAAACACTCAAAGGCTTAAGTCGTTATGTGTTCATGGCTCGCTACTTATGATAAGATCGCTAACCTTTTTACTTTTTATTATTTCCATAAATGCTACGGCCCAAAGTCATTTCGACGATGACAGCATTGTTGTAGCCATCCGCCCGGCGTACAATAATGTATCAGCCAGGCACATAAAGCTATTTGGAACGAACTACCGGCAGGAATGGGCGGCTCCTACTAAACTTCCGATAATAAGAATTTCTAAAGCTAATGGCGGAATGAAACCGGTTAAACTGGGTGGCGGCAATCAATCCCGCTCATTACGACTACTTGATAGCGCAGGCAACGAGTGGGTTTTACGTACCGTTGAAAAGTTTACAAACGGCTTAGCTCCTAAAATAATTCATGGTTCTTTATACGAAGAATGGCTAGATGATAATTTTTCTGCGCAACATCCTTTTTCGGCTTTAATTGTACCCGTATTGGCAAGAGCCGTAAGAGTTCCGCATACCGATCCCATAATAGGATATGTCGCAGACGACAAAGTTTTAGGGGAATTCGAAGAAGATTTTGCAGGTACGGTTTGCCTGTTAGAAAGGCGTGAACCATATGGTACTTCAGAGAATACTTTTGAGATGCTTAGCAAACTCGATTCTAATAGTAATAACACTGTAGATACTCACACTTTCTTTAGAGCCAGATTATTAGATCTGTTGATTGCAGATTGGGGTAGACATGAAGATCAGTGGCGTTGGGTGCCTGTTCGCAATGGAGAATCAAAGAATTACCTGGTTGTTCCAAGAGATCGGGATCAGGCGCTTTTTGTTAATGAAGGTACATTGCCTAAAAAAGTCTCAGGAACAAGCCTTTTATCGTTCCTTGAAGGATTTAATCCTGAAATCAAAAACGTGAACGCATTTTTCATCAATGGAAGGAAACTAAATCAGCAGTTTCTAAACCAATACACCCATGAGGAATGGATGGAAGTTACACGCCAATTTGTATCGGCTTTGCCGGATGAAATCTTAATGAAAGCAGTTAATAAATTGCCTGGTTCAGCTTTGCATCTTAGAAAGGATAAAATATTTCAGACACTTAAAAGTCGCCGGGATAATTTGGCTACGGCAATGGATAAATATTTTCGATTTTTATATTCTACTGTAGATATTAGAACATCCGACAGTGCTGAATTAATTCAGTTTGTAGAAGCCGACAAGGGTAACCTAGGTGTCCGGATCAAAAACTTACATTCTGCAGGTAATGACAACAGGGTTTTATTTCAAAACGTGTTTGAGCCTGCTATTACGAAAGAAATCAGACTCTTTGCAGGTAAGGGGGATGATGTAATTCAAATTAACGCTCCTTTGAGTCCTATTAAATTACGTATAGTGGGAGGTGAAGGGAAAAAGAATTATCAGGTTGCGGCATCTAGG
Organism: Pedobacter sp.; assembly: GCA_036399495.1. GTDB lineage: Bacteria > Bacteroidota > Bacteroidia > Sphingobacteriales > Sphingobacteriaceae > Paradesertivirga. The sequence continues at coordinate 1,879 of DASWMZ010000193.1, read as the reverse complement.
TCAAAGGTAGATGTTTATGAAAATAGAGATCACGACTATTTTATCGATACAAACAAGCGATTCAATAAACACCTTTCTAACGATACAGTAAATGTGAAGAAATCCTTCACGGATAAGTATTCGAATAAATCAGGATTTTCTCCAACCGGCAATCTGCGTGCTATCGACGGTCTCTTTTTGGGAGTGGCCTACAAACATAAACAAGCAGGCTTCCGAAAAGATCAATATGCGAATCTTCAAAAGTTTTCGGTGGTTAAGAGCTTAGGTACAAAAGCTATCATTTTTCAATATAAAGGCGACTGGAAATCGGTTTTCAAAAATACCGATCTAGCTGTTGCCGCTGTGGCGGATGTAAGAGGTAATATTTTAAATTACTTTGGCAGAGGAAACAACACTTTCTTTGATCAGACAGGTGATTTCAGGGTTTTTTACCGCGTCAATTACTCCTTTTACCAGTTCGATCCTACTTTAAATATAAAACTGAAGGATCATCTTAATATGACGTTTGGCCCGTCTATGCAGCACTTTTCTTTTAATGCAAAAGATAATTCCGACCGATACATCAATTCATCGACTATAACTTCTACTGATCCAACTTTAACTCAAGATAAAACTCATGCCGGACTAGTGCTCAACCTAAGCTGGGATACACGAAACGACAGCAAACTTCCTGCAAAGGGCATCCACTTTAATGTATTAATGCAGGGTTATGACGGTGTGAATAAATATGCCGGAACTTATGCTCAGATATTTCCTCAATTTTCTTTTTACAAATCGCTTGATTCAAAAGGGAAGATTGTGCTTGCTAACCGGATTGGTGCCGGTTTTACTTTTGGTGAAACAGCCTTCTACCAGAGTGCTTTTTTAGGAAGCCAGGATAACCTGTTGGGCTATCGGAAATTCCGGTTTGCAGGAGATTATCTGGTTTATAACAACTTGGAAACTCGAATTTCGCTACCAAATGTATTTCACCGTACACTACCCGGGAGTCTTGGGCTTATTGGTTTTTATGATGCAGGAAGGGTATGGATTAAGAACGAGGATTCAAATACTATTCATCATGGATATGGGGGAGGGATTTATATTGCACCTTTTAACCGTTTATTAGTTAGGGCAGTGGCTGGATTCTCAGCCGAGGGAATGCAGGCTACTGTTGCTGTAAGACAACGGTTTTAACCCATCCTATTAAGTATAAATACGGTTTCATTAGCGGATACTACCCTAATTTCTCTTAGTCGTTAGCTTTTTTTAGGAACTTACTCCAATGGCACGCTCATTGTTGAATTTCAAATACATCTAATTTGAAACTTTAAACTAAAACTATGAGATTTATTAGTCGAAAATTCCACGCTGTGTTGGATTACATAACTGGAATATTATTAATCGCTGCACCCTGGTTATTTAATTTTGAAGACGTTGACAGCGCCAAATGGGTGGCTATAGCCGTAGGGATCCTTATTTTAGGATTGGCATTCATGACAGATTTTGAAGGCGGCAGCAAAAAAGCAATTTCAATGAGTGGACATTTAACTATGGATGTGATAACCGGTATATTTTTAGCGGCTTCACCATGGTTGTTAAACTTTGATGAATACGTTTACCTGCCTCACTTGATTGTTGGTATTATGGAAATTGGTGCTGGTTTATTTACTGAAAAGACTTCTCAGCATGCACATAAAGATCATGTTGATGGAAATATCAGCCATGCGCATTAAGTATATTGGCTCTATAACGTATCGAGGCCGTCTCATAAGCAATTATGGGACGGTTTTTTTTTTGCACTGTTTGGAAGCACTAGCCGAAGACCTTTTCGAAGCATCAGTCAAATAACAGGAGATTCCCTGCGCTTTATCTTTCTGGTGGCAATGACAAGGGTTAA
>DASWMZ010000192.1:0-50074 GCA_036399495.1 Pedobacter sp. | reverse complement strand
TCTATGGAAAGAAAGTTTATGGCTTTCACAAAACATGTTAATTATTTGTGGTGCTATGTCGGGAGTGGCGACAATTCTTTTCGCTAAATCGTTCCTGCATACTAAAAATTACGTACCCCGATCAAACAGGGTATTAGATCTAACTATTGTGGTATATGTTATTGCGATAGCCACATTGTTTTTTGGTACCCCTACAGCCGCCTTTCAAATAGTTAATATGAATGCGGCATTTGTATCAATATTTATAATTTATGTAGCCTGGATAGTGTATCGCCGGAAATTTGCACCAGCACGTTATTTCCTTTTAAGCTGGTCTATATTCTTTGTAAGTATTCTTGTGTTTGTATTTAAAGATTATGGAATTGTTCCTTACAATGAAGTAACTGTTCATGCGGTAGAGATCGGCTCGGCACTCGAAGCAATCTTTCTGTCCTTTGCTCTTGCCGGTAAAATAAATATTTTCAAAAAAGAAAAAGAAGCATCTCAAGCGCAGGCTTTAGCTATTGCCCAAGAAAATGAAAAGCTTATTCGTGAACAAAATATTGTTTTGGAATCGAAAGTTAAAGAACGCACTACCGAACTTGAGGCATCTAATGAGGAATTAAGCGAAACTTTAGATGATTTAAAACAGGCACAGATGCAATTGGTAGAATCAGAAAAAATGGCGTCCTTAGGTCAGCTTACTGCCGGCATCGCCCATGAAATTAATAATCCTATAAACTTTGTCACTTCCAATGTTGCTCCGCTTCAGCGTGATATTAATACCTTATTGGAAGTGATAACTACTATGGAAGATATCAGTTCTTCTGAGGCGTCAAAAGCCGATAAGCAACAGCGAATTGACGATTATAAAGAAGAAATTGATTATGACTATTTGAAGATCGAGATCTCTCATCTTTTGAAAGGAATAAATGAAGGAGCATCGCGCACAGCTGAAATTGTTAAAGGGCTGCGGGTTTTTTCACGATTGGATGAGGATGATTTAAAGTTTGCTGACATTCATGAATGCATTGAATCTACACTGGTAATCGCAAATAACTTATTAGGTGGGGTTAAGGTGACTAAACAATTTTCTGAGCTTCCAGCGATAGAGTGTTATCCCGGCAAACTTAACCAGGTGTTTCTGAATATAATTTCAAATGCTGTTCATGCTATTAACAAAAAGTTTGGAAGTGAAAGTACTGAAGGTGAAATTGTTATCTCAACACATCAAAGTGATGACCATATTACCATTAAAATTGGTGATAATGGGACAGGGATGGATGAGAATACGATAAAGAAAATATTCGAACCATTCTTTACCACTAAAGATGTTGGTGAAGGTACTGGTTTAGGAATGTCAATTGCCTATAACACAGTAAAAAAGCATAGCGGAAGTATTCATTTGCATTCTGAAATTGGAAAAGGAACAGAATTTATAATAGATTTACCCTTAATAAATAATAAGTGAAACTTATTTATTTTGGTTGCTGTATAACCTCTACATATCTATTTAAGACTTTTAAGCATCTTCATTCAAATAATATCAATTCAAATTATTGTAATTCGGTAACTCAATGCCAGAAAAAATAAAAATTCTGTATATCGACGATGAACTTAATAACCTGGTAGGATTTAAGGCTTCATTCAGGCTGGATTATAATGTGTTGGTTGCGGAGAATACTGCTGATGCATTAGATATACTTACTAAACACTCTGATATACGAATCATTTTTTGTGATCAGCGAATGCCCGATAAAACGGGTGTAGAATTTTTTGAAGAGATCAGAAATTGGTTCCCACACCCTATTCGAATTCTAATTACGGGTTATACTGACGTGGAGGCTGTAATTAGCGCTATAAATCGCGGACATGTTTTCAGGTATGTTAAAAAACCCTGGGCTGATGCAGATATTATTTCGGCGATTGACGAGGGCTATAAATTTTATACCGCTCATTCGCTATTAGCAATAAAAAACGATGAACTCCAAAAAGCTTATAATGAGTTAGATAAGTTTGCTTACAGTGTTAGTCACGACATTAGAGGCCCCTTATCCGGTATAATGGGTGCGATAAGAGTTGTGAGGCATTTAGATGATGTAAATGAAATCAAAGAGATGCTTGGTTTAATGGAAAATTCGGTTAAAAAACTGGATGGATTTATTCTAAGCATGCATGATTATTATACGATACAGCGGGGAGAATTGCGTATTAAAGATATCGACTTAAAACAAGTTATTGATGATATCAAAGATCTCCATCAAACATCTATCGCAGGTAATAAAATAGAGCTTATCGTTAAGATCAGTCAGGAAGAGACTTTTTGGTGTGATGAATTAACTTTAAAGCTTGTTTTGAATAATCTGGTGTCTAATGCTATTAAATATCAGAAACAGGATAATGCCCACAAGCTGATTGAATTAAATGTTGAAGTGGCAAAAGGTCAGGCAACTATCTATGTGAAAGATAATGGCATCGGTATTCCAGAAAATTATTTAAGTGAGATCTTTAATTTGTTTTTCAGAGCTAGCACGCAGGATGCAGGTTCGGGCTTTGGATTGTACAATGTTAAAGATGCCTTATTAAAACTTAACGGAGGAATAAAAGTTAGTTCTGTACTTGGTGAAGGTGCGGTGTTCAAGGTCACAATTCCTAATAAATAATGAGCGAAAAAACCCAAAAGGCCAATTTTATAATCATAGACGATAGTGAGTTAGATTGCTTTATTGCAGAAAAACTTATTAAGCATTCTGGCCTCAGTAAGAATATACGGAGTTTTTTGGTAGCAAACGAAGCATTAGATTATATAAAAGGAATCAAATACTCACAGCTCGACGAGCCAACTATTATTGTACTTGATTTGCTGATGCCAGTAATGAGCGGTGTTGAATTTGCAGAAGAATTTGAAAAACTTCCATTTCCAATTCGTAACAAATATTTAATAGTAGCTTTTACATCCTCTATGAATAAAAAGGATATGAGCAGAATTAAAAGCTATAAATCGGTAAGGTATATTTTTGATAAACCAATTAACACGCAAGTACTGTTACCACTAATAGACGAATGTAATTCACTTACTTAAGAAAGTAACTTTTGTCTTAACAAGAACTCGAATTGATCATTCGAAACCACAAGTTTTTCATTCATATTTTTTAGCTCCAGTTTTTGCAGATAGACTTCATACGCCCTTTTTATGGTCATATCAAGTTCCTCTTCATTCCATGGCTTAGATAGATAATGGAATATCTTTCCCTTGTTAACAGCGTCTACAACTGCATTCATATCTGCGTAGCCGGTTAAAAGGATGCGCATTGGCTCTTCGTTTTTCTCTAAAACTTTTTCAAGAAATTCTACTCCGGTCATATTAGGCATGCGCTGATCAGTTATAATAACGTCAACATGCTTTTTTTCAAGGATAGACATTGCTTCATCGCCACTCAAAGCCGTTAATACATTGTATTTGATACGAAAATTTGCCTTGAATGAGATCAGGTTATTTTCCTCATCATCAACATAAAGTACAGTAATCTTATTTTCTGACATATTATTGTTTCTAAAATCGGTTGTCCCTAATTTACGTTTATTTCCCAAGATTTAAATTACTTCCGCTGCAACTGTTGGAATAGTTAATATTAAGTTGTTGATCAATTAAATTAAATATTTTAAACTATGTTTTGTTCAACTAGGTTTTCTCACTGCCTTTACGTTACCCTGTTGTTAATGTTACCACTTATTAATTGCAACAAGGTTGGGTCACTTAAAAGTTCAAATTTTGTTGAAATGAAAGCAGATAGAAAGAGATTATATAACGATGTTGAGATTTTAACTCAACTGGATCCTCCGCGACATTCCGATAATATTTCTTCGTTGAACAAGGCAGCGGAGTATATAAAAAAAGAGTTCGAAAAAGCGGGCTTAAACACCGAAGAACAAAAGTGGCTGGCGGGGGCCATGGAATATAAAAATGTTATCGCATCGTATAATACAGACAAAAGCAAGCGATTGATCGTTGGAGCCCATTACGATGTTTGCGGCGACCAGCCGGGTGCAGATGATAATGCAAGCGGAATTGCAGGCTTGCTTGAAACAGCGCGTTTAGTGGCCTCAGGTAAACCCAAACTGGATTATCGAATCGATTTTGTAGCTTATAATCTTGAGGAGCCCCCTTTTTTTGCCAGTCAGAAGATGGGAAGTTATATCCACGCAAGATACCTCAAGGAAAATAAAGTCCCTGTTATTGGAATGCTTTGTTTTGAGATGATTGGATATTTCTCCGACGAGCCGAACTCTCAAGAGTTTCCTTCAAAAGAGCTTAAGGCAATATATCCGAATACAGGTAATTTTATAGTTGTAGTTGGCCTGGAGAAGCAAAGGGATTTTAGCAAAAAAGTGCATAACTTAATGAAAGCTGATGCGTCTATAAATGTCGAATTAATAAATTTTCCGGCCGCGCTAGGTATTGCATCACTTTCAGATCATCGGAATTACTGGGTGTTTGGCTTCCCGGCGGTTATGATAAATGATACAGCTTTTCTTCGAAACCCTAATTATCATCAAAAATCTGATAAAATTGAAACGCTCGATTTTGAGAAGATCACTGCGGTGGTGAATGCATCCTACCAGGCAGTAATTAGAATGGAATAACCCTAGGATTCAACTGGCGTTTATTTGCGAACCACAGTTATGCATGCTTTATAAACGGTGGTATCTGCTGATAGCGCATCACCAATTTGTTGGTTATGTGTAACTTTGAAGTACCTTAGGCTATGAATGCTTCGGTGAAAATGGTTATTTATGAATACGCAAGACCTTACCCTTTCTAAATCTACCTATAAAGCTGCAAGACTGGTTTTTAAGCAAGTTGCTGCACACTTCAGTCAACACCTATCTGATGCAGCAGCGGCAGGTGAGAAAGACCTTGCACCTGAACCCTCGCCTGAAATTATTGAAGCGATTATCGATGCGGGATTCTGGACAAGTCTTCGAAAGGAAGAAGGGCATTCGCCCAGAATATCTTTAGCCTTCCTAAGCCCCGAGGTCGTTTCAGAGCCTATAGTTTTTGAAAAACCTTTATTATTGAAACCCAAGCTACTAGCTAAGATTGCTCCCGGTGTTGAACGAGCAGGAATACACTTAGGAGTATGGTGTGATGATAAAGACCTATACGTTTGGGGCACTACCCGTAAGTTGCCGGCATTTTGCTTTGTTCTGGAAATGGTAGAACCAGGTCTGTTAGTAGTAAAGCACAAACGGTTTCATGGTTTTGGAAAATTTGTAAATGTGGCGATTCTAAAAGGAGATGAGATTAAAATTGTTGATGAACAAAGTGGCGCAGTGCCCGATTGTCCGCAACTTCTCAGCTCCCTTGTTGGCTTTAATTCTGGCGAATCCTGGAATAGTTCTATAAATGTGCTGATTCAGTTGGCCACATCTATGCGTGCACACAATCGCGGTGGAACTATGTTGGTTGTTCCTTCGGTTAAGGACAAATGGCGCGAGTCTATAACGTCTCCCATTTCATATCCGGTCCTTCCAACGCAATCAAAGCTGGCTGACTTGATCCGTCAAGATGACAAGGCCAAAGGTCAGGCTGTTTGGCAAGCAGAACTTGCTCGAGAGGTGGACAGCGTGGCGGGTCTAACAGCCGTAGACGGAGCTACAATAATAAATGATGGATACGAGCTTATCGCCTTTGGTGCCAAGATTCGCAGGGCAGACAATAGCACATCCGTGGAAGAAATGATTATGACAGAACCTATCATTGGGGGTGAGGCGTTAATTCTCCATCCCACACAAATTGGGGGTACGAGGCACCTGTCTGCAGCTCAGTTTGTGTTCGATCAACGAGACGCTATTGCTCTGGTAGCATCTCAGGATGGCCGGTTTACTATTTTCGGATGGTCTCCATGTGACGGTATGGTACACGCGCATCGCATTGATTCTCTGCTGCTTTGAGCGTTACGGCAAGTTTTTTAATTGCTTAATAGTGCAAGATTGTGCACACGTAGTAACTAACATATCACCAATTCTATGCTTTCCAAAAAGTGGTTTTGCCTGTTTAAGCCATTTAGCTGTCCTTTTACCAAAAAGGCTACCAGTTCGTTCGTTTCTCAAAAACAATGGGGTAGAAGCACTTCCAATAATAATAAAATGTGTGCAATGGTTTTTGGAAGAGTACACCATGAGCGCATTCAATAAATGATGAAAACCGTATGGCTGGGCTTTAAGCGCGATGTAACAAACCCGGAAGCTGCCGCTGTTTTGTCTCTTATCCCCCGCCTCATTTTTCAGGGTAAGGAAGATCCATTATAACTAATAGGTCCAAAATCTTTCATCGCTAATCCAAGGCGCGATCGCCCATCTCAACCAATGGGAGATTTATGGATTAAATTTCCGAAGTCTTTAAAAAAACGTTATCAAACTATTACCGTGATTTAAAATGTCGACAAATCGCTGGCAAGCGTAAGCTATCATCAAGGCCGCGTTAAGTGGAAGAAAATTAGCTATGTTTCTCCAATATTGTATAGATCGCCAATTCCATTAATGAGGAATTCGTTCTCTTTGTATTTTTTCTTTTAGATGATCAATAACAGGACTAGCCGTAATGCCATGCAAAACAATAGATAGAAATATAGCTAGCGCAACAATAGCCCACATTTCATCTACATGATCAAACTCTAGTTCATGAAAAGCGAAGGCTAAATAAAAAACCGATCCCATTCCTCTTATCCCGAAAAAGCTAATCTCTAATTCTCCTTTATGTGAATATCCAAATTATATAAGCTGATAAAGGCCGTAAGTGGCCGGATAATCACTATAAAAGCTACACAAAACAGTGCCGTTTTCGACGTTAATGGTTGGGAGAGAAAGAACGGTCTATCCGAATTCCGGTACCCATTAAAGATATATTAAAACAGCCTCTGTTATTCGTAAGGCGGTCTCCTCGCGACTGAATTCATCAAATTTAGGCAAAAGACCAGGAAAGGCAGCGTACACAATTACGCCTAAAAGCATGTAGATGACAGAATAAGCAATTCCAGTCATTTTGGAAATTGCCGGCATCCATGCAATTCCAAAGCCTGCACATCCCATAAGAGTTAATAGGCGAAAATAATCCATCAAATGAGATGTCATTCTTCGTACCACTAAATACGAATGCTTGATTATTGATGAATTTGAAAGTTTATTTTTGATTTGTGAAGGAAATGAAATAACAAAGTGTTTAAACCTGTAAACCAGCTTTTACTTTCTTTTTCCTTGTGAATCGTGCTACGATAGCAGCAATAATAGGTGGCAACGTAGTGCATACAGAAATTGTGGCGACAGCGACAGCAAAGTTTTCTTTGACTATTGGAATGTTGCCAAAAATGTATCCTAAGGCTAGAAATCCGGCAATCCACAAAAAAGCACCAGTTAGATTGTATAAGGAGAATAATCGCTTATCCATCTTGCCTACGCCTGCAACAAAAGGCACAAAAGTTCTTACAATCGGAAAGAAACGACTAAAAATAACAGCCTTCCCTCCATGTTTTCTAAAAAACAAGATCGTTTTTGCGTAATGCGAAGGCTTTAAAATCCTATTTCCTTTTTTGAAAATACGTGACCCGGCATAGCCTCCGATATGGTAGTTTACAAAATTACCTACAATTGCCGCAATAAATAATACCAATGCCAGTATATAAATGTCTATTCCGGTCTGCCCGGATGCTACAACAGCTCCAGCTGCAAATAATAGAGGGTCCCCTGGTAAAAATGGAAATACAACCAAACCGGTTTCTGCGAAAATAATCAGGAAGAGAATAAGGTAAGTCCAAACCTGGTAAGTTTTACTTATCTCTGCAATGTTTGTATCGATGTGTAGGAGAAAATCTAAAACCTGACTAATGAATTCCATATTTGCTTTGCGGCCTGAAATGTTATTGAAACCCAATTAAAAGTCTTTGTACTGTAAGGGTGGATCCTGAGTCTTTAACGGCCATTTATCTCGATATGTTGCGAACTTACTAAATTAGTTCAAGTGCCAGTACTGGCTTTATTAAGTTTATCATTCACTCATTTTTCAGGCTACAAACATATGTGCAGTTCCGCTATCATCCGACAAGGGAAGTTTAATAAAAAAAGACGTTCCTTCTCCGGGCTTGCTTCTGAAGCTAATTTGGCCGCCCTGAAGGTCTGTATACTCTTTACAAAGAATTAAACCTAATCCAACTCCTTTTTCTTTATTGGTGCCTTGGGTTGGTTTAAGGTTCGAAGAAAAGATGCTGTTTTGATCTTTACTGCTAATTCCTAAGCCATTATCTCTTATCTCAATGACCCCATTTTCATTTTCAATAAAAGCCGCAATATGAATGGTGCCGTTTTGATGGGTGAATTTGACTGCATTCGACAAAAGGTTTCGAACGGAGAGCTGCAACATATCTTTATCTGCCTTGATAGAAAGTCTTTCAGGAAAATTCTTTGTAAGGACAATGTTTTTATTTGCAGCGATTTGAACTGTTAAATCTATGGTTGATATTAATACTTCCAAAGCGTCAACCGAGGTTATATTTACTTTAGCGCCTTCCATTTGAGACTTAGACCATAATAATAAATTGTCGAGCATTTCTTTAGTGCCCGCAGTATGATTAAGCAGTTTTAGCTCTAGTTGTTTCCTGTCGGTTAATGCGAGATCCACATTAGTCAGGAGTTGGAGATAACTTTGTATAGAAGTTAGCGGAGCTCGTAGATCGTGAGATATAATCGAGAAAAGGCGATTCTTTTCTGAATTGATTTTTTTTAACTCTATTGCTTTAAGGTCTGAAGATTTTTTTTCATCCCGATAGTTTTTAACTAGAGCATGTGCGCACCAGAAAATCATTACAAGTACTGTATGATACGTGTTAGTGATATCAAGAAAATAATCAAATCTTTTAGTGTAGGAATTTTGAATGGAACTAGGGTTGTAAAACTCATAAACAGATAGTACGGTTCCTGTCAACAAATACAAAATAAGCCACCAAATACTATTTTTTGGTGGCGAAACAGCGATTAGTAAAAAAAATGTACCAATGCTGAATATCAATGTTGGTCCGGTAATTCCGGAGTTTGTGAAATAATTTAGTACTGATAGGAAAGAGGCACTTAAGCCTGTGATCAGAATGCAGAAATTCAGTCTCCTTTTAACTCTGGATAAATAATGCAGACCTAATTGAATAAGGAGCATTGCCGATAATATAATTCCAGGAACATATAGGTCTAAGGCAAATTCAAAAGGAATAGAGGTTGTCAAAACTAATATTCCTATGACACTATAGATGTTGTATAGCCTGTGTTCTAATAGAAATTCGTCTACACTACCCGTTAGATAATACCATAGAGCCTTTATATTTAGTGTAATTTTATTCAAAATATCTACGCTGCTCTGTGAAGATTTAAGTAAGTAATTGGCTATGCTCCCATTTATACGTGGCCCACTTAATATTTGATACGTTCCTTCTTTTTAACTTTCACTAAACCTTATTTGCTGCTGTTTTACCCTAATTGGTGAAACAAGCACCTCTTTAATCAGTTGATAGCTTAAATATTTTTTGTTATGATTAAAAGCCTGAAATATTTAGTCTTTTTAATAAGTTCGATTTACGGCTGTAACTTTATAAATTTAAAACCTACGAAAGCACAATTATCTTATATCAGTTCTGCCGAGGTTGCGGAATATCCTTCCGGATCTACCATCTCATTCCGTAATGGACATTTTTACTTAATGGGCGACGATGCAAGATCGTTGGTCGTGCTAGATTCCTCTCTTTCTATTATAGAGACCATAAATTTATTTCCGGGCACAGAACCTCGGATACAGAAAATAGATAAAGCGGATATTGAATCATCCGAATGGATTGGTGAGAAGCTTTACCTTTTCGGATCCGGCTCGGTTACAACTACGCGCGACAGCGGTTTTGTTTTTGATCCTGAAGACCGGCAAGTCTTCCGGATAGATTTGGGTGGGTTCTATAGGAAAATGATAGATATTGGAATTCCGGCTCTTAACCTCGAGGGCGCAGCTGTTGTAAAAGATCATTTGATTTTCGCTAACCGAAGCAATCTTAGTAACAATGAGAATTACCTGCTTTTGAATCCGGTTGATCACTTGCTTGAGAACATTACTAAGGCTATTAGCTTAAAATTGCCGGGAGATGCCGGAGTATCAGGACTAACTTACTTGCCAAAAGAGGATGTTCTAATCCTTACCGCTTCAGAAGAAGATACTGGCAGTACTTATGATGATGGCGCTATTGGTGGAAGTTATCTGGGATTAATAAGAGAGGCTTCGACCAAGTTAAGTATGGATGAAGTTGTTCCTGACCAATGGATGCCTTTGGTTGCTGTACATAAGGATTTTTTTGGTCAGAAAATAGAATCTGTTTGTATGTACAACAATGATAAAGATAAGACAGAACTGCTGCTTGTGTCTGATAATGATAATGGAACCACAAGGGTGTTTCGAGTAGCCTTACATTAATCTACATGATTGAATTTCACAGGCCATAAGGCCTGTGAAATTATTCCTCAGAATCATAAATTATTACTTTCTCGAATAGTGGCCTGAAGCTATCTAAGAAAGCCGTGTGTAAGGGATGTACCTGGTATGTGTTATGACCAGATAATGAGTCGAAGACAATCAGTAAAGAAAAAGTATAAGTCTTATCGACTACCGGCCTGTCGATCGGGGCGGGCGCTCCGATGTAAACAGACTTAATTGTTTCAATACCTTTTAGAGATTCTAATCCGGCTCTAAAATCTTTTTTAGCATCATCAGAAGTATCGGCTTTAAGCCAGAACAGAACATGGTGTACAAGCATATTTTTCAATTTGCGCAAATATAAAATTTTGATTGGATTTACGATTGGGGAGATAGAACGCTTAAATATTAAATTTATTAATGTTTTCTATTTTTTATTGCTATTTTATCAGAAATAAATATAAATTCCAGAAAATATGACAAAAAATGAAGCCAAATCCCTAATTATTGAAGCTATTCAAAGTAAAGCTCTAACATTTCAAGAAATTGCCGGTGCTATTAATCGTAATGTTGTGTGGACAGCTTCTGCATTATTCGGTCAAAATAGTATGGACACTGCTGAATCAAAAAAAGTTGTTGAGATTCTAGGTTTATCGCCCGAAGTTGCGTCTGCATTACAAGTTTTCCCTCAGAAAGGAACAGAAAGTGTCATGCCTCCAACAGACCCTTTGATCTATCGCCTTTACGAAATTGTGCTGATTTATGGCGAGTCAATGAAAGCTGTAATACACGAAAAGATGGGTGATGGTATTATGAGTGCAATCGATTTTACAATGAATATCGAAAAACTTGAGAATCCAAATGGCGACCGGGTAAAGATTACGATGGACGGAAAATTTTTGGGGTACAAAAAATGGTAGTTCTCAAAACAGTTCAGGCTGCGTATTTAGCCTGAACTGTTTTATAATGTAATTCCTATCTATAAGAACTTACCTAATCCGCCGCCCAAAGATTTTGTGATACTGTCTGGAGTGATACTGTCATCATTAGGATCATTTACCTTATGAGTAAATTTTTCAAGTAATCCCGGAAGGGCAGCAGCAATTGCACCTGTGGCGGCAGCCGGTAATCCAAGCTTACTTCCTAATGCTCCAACCAGGCCACCTTGTATTGCGTTTGTAAGCGTTCCTCCGGACTGCATACCGCTGCCAAGCTTAGCCAACAATCCACCAATACCTTCGGTAGCGGCCTGTTGCTTAATTCCCTGATCAATTTGGGTTGCAACTTCATGATGAACCTGCTCCTTTTTTTCGCCAGGTATCTGGCTTTCTACATTTTGGTTATTTCCTAGCTGATCTTTAACAAGATCCAGAATTTGATCGAACATAATTTAAGTATTGAGGTAGTAAAATGTTTTTTATTACTTCCCATCTCTTCCAAAATCGTTCCAATTATCGTTGATGATAAAACATTTTAAACAAGAGGCACTAAATCATGTTTAAATAAGAAACATTTTAACTATGAACAGATTTATCAGGACAATATCCACATTATGTGTCGTAGGTCTCATTATGACCTCGTGCGGTAAAAATCATCAAAAGAAGCTTGCCAAAACCTGGCAAATAACAAACATCGAAACGGCGACCGCTATTCCTGAATCTGTAAAAAACCAAATGATCGCTGGTTCTCAAATGGCATTCACCGACGATGGCAAATACACATCATCAGGCGGTATTGGTGCAGATCAAGGTACATATACCGTTGATAAAGAGGGGAAAAATTTATCAACCATATCCCAGGCAGGAAAAAGTAATTCAGTTTATGTAATTGAAAAACTAACTGATAATGAACTTGTACTTAACAATAATGGAAACACGGTAACATGCGCCGCTAAAAATCAATAAAATGGGATTATTTGATCAGGTAAATAAGGCTGTTGTAGATCAGCAGCAAGTAAATAATTATACCACTATATTACAGAATGCAGGTATTAGTGTGCAGAATTTAAAAGCTGCAAATGCTAATGGCCAATTAACCATTTCCGGAACAGTTCAGGATGCTCAAACTGCCGAAAAAGTTGTATCAGCGTTAAAAACGCAGCCCGGTGTACACTCTGTCGTGAACCTATTGGAAATGGAAGACCTCACCGCAAAAAATATTAAGATGAAGGTTGCTACCAATGAATCAAACCTAAATATCAGACAGGGTCCCGGTACGGATTACGATATTGTTGGTAAAGCCGCACACCATTCAACTGTTCAGCTGATAAAGCGCATGTATAACGACTGGTATTACATCAAGACAGATAAAGGTATTGAAGGCTTCTGCTCTAAAAATTATTTAGAAGAGCTTTAATCTAAGCACGGCCATACTACGTGCTTTTTTTTAACTGTTTTGTAAAATGTCTCGTCGCCTATGGTCCTAATATTACTCGCATTTCTATTAGCCGATTTCTTGTCGGTATTTTTATTAGGACTTGATATTTATTTATTCAGAGAATGGTATTTATACCGTAACACGTTTAACGATTCCTATGCAAGCAACTGTTTGTATGGTGCAATTGCCATTTTGATACATTTTTTCGCAGCGCGATTCCTGATAAGGGTACTGCTTAGTAAAAATCGCGCTTTTGAAGAAGAACCTGAATTGGAGAGAAGTGGTGATCGCGAATCCTTAACCAGATCTGACGGCTCTAAAATTAATATTGAACATTATGGAAAAAAAGGGAATAAGTGTATTGTTTTAATTCATGGATGGAACTCAAATAGCTTGCAATGGTTTTACCAGAAATTGTATTTCGCTCATAGATATCACCTTATCACAATTGACCTTCCGGGATTACGTAAGTCAAAAAGTCCATCAAATAAAGATTTTTCTTTAGATAATCTTGCTTCAGTTCTTAATGATGTACTTGAAAAAACGAAACCGGTTAAACCGGTTTTATGGGGACATAGTATTGGCGGAATGACGATATTAACTTTCTGTAAACTGTACAAAGAAAAGCTTTCAGGTATTAGGGGAATTGTTTTGCAGCATACCACTTATACAAATCCACTTAAAACTATATTATTTGGCAAATTTTTACTCAAGATCCAGGATCGGATTTTAAGGCCCTTGTGTAAGCTGATGATTATATTTTCACCACTTTTATGGCTATGTCGCTGGCTTAGTTATGCTAACGGTAATATGTTGTTGATGACTCGATTCATGGTTTTTTCTGGACATCAAACTGGGAAGCAATTAGATTTTATAAGCTTGCTCGCAGCTATGGCGCCTCCTGATGTTACAGCACGAGGAGTTTTAGGGATGTTTGAGTATGACGCATCTGACATTCTCCATCAAATCACCGTTCCTACTTTGGTAATTGCAGCTAAATGCGACCGTTTAACCAAAGCTGAAGCAAGCCACACCATACATAGTAATATACCAGGCTCAAAACTTATTACATTAGCCGCCGCCGGGCATATGGGAGTTATGGAACAGCATGAAGAAGTTAATAATGCTGTGAGGGACTTTTTGCGGTCTTAAAAATGGTATTCCCCTTTTGAAATTCAATTAGCTAGCATCACACTTTTTTATTATCCCAGGCGATCCAATGGTTATTGTTTGAGAATCAGCCAAAATATTAATTTTGTTTTTCGTTTGATGTTAACGCTTTATACATGAAAGTATATATTTCTATTGTTCTATTATTAATTCCATCACTTCTGTTTTCTCAAACGAACAAGATCACGGTTTCAGGAGTAGTAAAAGCTAAAGAAAATAAAACTACACTGCCTTATGTTACTATAAAACTCAAGAAACAGGCTGATGGTAAACTTGTAGTTGGTACAATTAGCAATGAAGATGGACGTTTCAATCTAGCAGATATAGGTAGTGGTTCGTACACGCTGGAACTATCATATATCGGGTATTTAACAAAATCGGAGCCTCTTCTGGTTGGGGAACTAAGCAAATTTTTAGATGTTGGAGCGATTGAGCTTGAAGCTGATTCCAAATTGTTAAATGAGGTTGTTGTTACAGGTACACAGCAGACTGGTGTTTCGGAACAACTGGATAAAAAGACGTATTCTATTGCAGGCAATATCAGTCAAACAGGAGGCTCTGTGCTTCAGGCCATGACTTCGCTGCCGGGTGTAACAACTTCGCAGGATGGTAAAGTGCAATTACGTGGAAGCGATAAGATAACGGTGTTGTTGGACGGAAAGCAAACCGCACTTACTGGTTTCGACGGCCAGTCAGGGCTTGATAATATTCCCGCTTCCGCGATAGACCGGATTGAAATAATAAATAATCCATCTGCTAAATACGATGCTAATGGAAACGCCGGGATTATTAACATCATTTACAAAAAGAATAAACAGGAAGGATTTAATGGAAAAGTCGCTTTCACATCAGGTTTGGGTGCACTTTGGCAGAAGCAGCAGAACTTTCCAACCATCAGACCTCAATATCAAAATACACCTAAAATAAATCCTTCTGTATCTTTAAACTATCGGAAAAATAAAAGCAACACCTTCTTACAAGGTGATTGGCTATACACCGAAACCCTTAATCGCAATGAATTTACCGACCGGATTTATGATAATGGAGACTTCATCAGGCAACAGGTAAAGCGAAACCGTAATACCAGCTATGCAACAATCAAATCGGGCATAGATTACTCCATGAATGCTCAGAATACTTTAAGTATTTCGGGCTTGTTTAATCGTGAAAAAATTATCGATCGTGGGGATATTCCATATTTTAATCAAAGCTTATCTACTAGGAATCGCTTGTGGCAGTTTTTAGAAGATGAAGTAAAATACACCGCTATAGCAACCGCAAGTCTCCAGCATAAATACAAACAACCAGGCCATGTTTTAAATGCGGGTTTTAACTACACATTTCATAGGGAAGATGAAAAGTACTTTTTCACTAATATCATGCCTGCGTTTACCGGAGAAGATTCTTTTGCCCTGCTTTCGGATGAGCACGTTTCGGACCTGACTGTTGATTATCAAAAACCTCTTAAACATGGACGTTTAGAAGGAGGTATGAAATTGCGCATCAGGAATATTCCAACTAACATGCAGTTTTTTGCCGGGTTAAATTCACCGATTGATATTGATGCCGGTGGGCCCGCCAAATACAGCGAAACCATTCCGGCTTTGTACGGGAATTATGTTTTCGAAAGCTCCAAGATAGAGTTGGAGGCAGGCTTGAGAGTTGAGTATGTTCAGGTAGATTACGAGGTTAATCCTAATCATAATACTTACAAAAGCGATGGCTATACTTATATTCAGCCCTTTCCGAATTTGAGATTCGCTTATAAACTGAGCGATAATCAAAAGGTTTCTTTGTTTTATAATCGTCGGGTAGATCGCCCCAATGAGGTGGATATTAGAATTTTTCCGAAATATGATGAGCCGGAATTGTTAAAGGTTGGTAACCCCGCACTTCGGCCGCAGTTTACGAACAGTATTGAGTTTGGATATAAATCCAGTTGGAGTAAAGGAAATATTTACACCGCTGCTTACCATCGCAGCACAAACGGCACCATAACACGTATTGCCACTCAGGTTCCGGGAAATACTTTACTCTACAACGTGTTTCAAAATGCCGGGCGAAGTTTTAATACAGGATTTGAAGTAGTACTTCAACAAAAAATTGCTAAATGGCTGGATGTTAATACCAATGTTAATATTTATCGAAATAAGATTAACGCTTTTAGTGTAATTAATCAGTATCCTGTTCCGGTCCTTTTTGCTGCCGATGATGACCAGTTAACATCTGGCAATTGGAAAATTAATGGTTTATTCCATTTACCCAAGCAACTTGAAATACAAGTAAGCAGCATTTATTTAGCTCCGGATATTATTCCGCAAGGAAAGATTGGCTCGAGATATTCATTGGATTTGGGAGTAAAAAAGCAGATTCAGAGAGGGAAGGGAGAACTCTTTTTAAATGCAACTGATTTGCTAAACACCATGAATGTTAACAAAGAGCTGCGGGGTAATGGATTTCAATTAATAACAACCGACTATTATGAAACTCAGGTTATCAGGCTGGGGTATAGTTATAAGTTTTAGAGACTAACCATTATCGCCTATTTGAAGTTTTGGTCATATCCCATTTAGGGATCTTTTCAATTTTCCAGAACGCAGCGGCTTTTCCATCTTAAACCTGGTTGGCGCGGATACCGGCAATGTGGCTAAGGGTCTGTGGAGTATGAGCAAAAACAGGGCTGCATTATCCACCAGCGTATAAGGTGATTTTCATGCAACCTTTATTTTAATCAATTAGATTTTGAAGTATCTCTTTTCAGTCTTACTCCAACCTTGCCAGCCGCATTTTCAAGCTTATCGCCCGCATTATTAAGTTTTTCGCCTACTTTGCCAAGTACCTTTTTGGTTTTATTGTCGGCACTATCCACCCAAACTTTCATTGAATCAAGTCGGGCTCTTGGTGAGGTCATGATCGAATAAACTGTATCTTTTCTAAAAACCACTGTACGTCCCGAATCGGCATAATCCCATACTTCGGTGTTATTAACAACGTTTTTTGTTTTCGGCTCGCCAATAGATCCGCTTACTTCAGACTTTGTCATACCTATTTCAACAGTAGCCAGATCTTTGTTTGTTTGGGTGCAACTGCTAACTACAATAGCCGATAGTATTGCTAAAAAAAATATTCTCATGATTTGTTGTTTAGCTTTTTAACACCAAATACCGGTTAATTGTTTATGCATCACATCCAGGTTATCATCCAGGCTTTTACCTTTAAGCTTTCACCTTTCAGCAATTTTATCCTATTTTCGAAACCCTTATGCAAGAAAAAAACAACAAAAGCACAATACGGGCCTGGGCCATGTTCGATTGGGCTAACTCCGCTTATAATCTGGTAATCACCTCCACGATTTTTCCGGCTTATTATACTATTATTAGTACCACAAAGGAGCATGGCGACAAAGTGGATTTCTTTGGTTTTAGTTTCGTTAATACAGCGCTTGCTAATTATTCTCTGGCGGTTGCCTATTTGATTATGGCGCTTTTGCTTCCTGTTTTATCGGGCATTGCCGATGCCCGGGGGAACAAAAAGTCTTTTATGAAATCTTTTACCTGGCTTGGTGCTTTGGCCTGTATGGGATTGTGTTTTTTTAAAGTAGATACATTAGAATTGGGTATAATTTGCTCATCTATTGCCGCGATGGGATATATTGGCGGGGTAATGTTCAGCAATTCTTATTTACCCGAGATAGCTACGCCAGATCGCCAGGATAAAGTAAGCGCCCAAGGGTTTTCTTATGGATATGTAGGTAGCGTATTGTTGCAGATTATCTGTTTTGTCTTCGTGTTAAAGCCCGATCTTTTCGGTATAACTGATAGTTCTTTCCCCGCAAGATTATCATTTCTTCTAGTGGGCTTGTGGTGGATTAGTTTTGCTCAAATTCCGTTCAATAAACTCCCTGAAGGCAGAGCTTCCGCCCTTAAATCAACCGACAATGCTACTACAAGTGGTTACAATGAGTTAGGTAAAGTATGGAAGCAACTTCAGGATGCCCACGTTTTAAAAGGATTTTTATATGCGTTCTTTTTTTACTCGGTTGGTGTTCAAACCATTATGCTTGTTGCTACAGCTTTTGGAGCTAAAGTACTGAAAATGGAAACCAGCGAACTGATTGCAACAATCCTGATAATCCAGTTGGTAGCCATAGCCGGTGCTTATCTAATGTCAGCTTTAGCGAAATATATTGGAAATATTAAAGTGTTAATGCTGGTTGTTTCCATCTGGATAGCAGTTTGTATCGTCGCATATTTCATCCAAACAAAGTTTCAATTCTTTGCGCTTGCAGGTCTCGTAGGATTAATTATGGGAGGCATTCAGTCATTATCACGTTCAACGTATTCGAAGTTTTTACCCGAAAATACTACCGATACAGCCTCTTTTTTTAGTTTTTATGATGTGACCGAAAAGGTGGCTATTGTTATTGGTCTGGCAACATTTGCTTTTATTGAAGAGCATTCAAATATTAGAAACTCGGCCTTGGGCTTGACTGTGTTTTTTGTTGTGGGTTTGTTAATGTTGTTTGTAGTGCTGAGAACGCAATGGAAATTAAGTAAACAAAATCGCTTATAAGGGGATTGCCACTAAGACTCGATGGCACGAAGTTGTGCTGGTACATTAATGCCTTCGTGGTTTAATATTAACTCAAAGACTTTAAGTTTCGTGGCGGCCTTAAGGTTAATTGTTAAAATGTTCAAATTAATGGTTATCCTTTTTACCTTTGGCATCCAATATGACTGTTGAATTATTTATTCCCTGCTTCATCGATCAGCTATTCCCAGAAACGGCTTTTAATACTGTAAAAGTTCTCGAAAAAGCAGGATGTAAGGTGATTTACAATTCTCAGCAAACCTGTTGTGGTCAGCCGGCTTTTAACGCCGGTTATTGGGACGAAGCTAAAGCGGTAGGCAGCAAATTTTTAAACGACTTTTCAGAAAATAATTATATCGTTTCGCCTTCCGCCTCATGTACCGGCATGGTGAAAAATTACTACAACGATTTATTTACAAATACAGCGGTCCACAATAAATGCCGCAATATTCAAAGCAATATTCACGAGCTTTCAGACTTCCTAATCAACGTGCTCAAAAAAGATTACTTTGGCGCCGAACTGGAAGCGAAGGCAGTATATCACGATTCATGCGCCGGCCTGCGCGAATGTAAAATCAAGGCAGAACCCAGAGCTTTACTTGATAAAGTTCATGGATTGGAGCTTCTTGAATTAAAAGACAGCGATACCTGCTGCGGATTCGGTGGCACATTTGCTGTAAAATTCGACGGAATTTCAAGCGCAATGGCTCAGCAAAAAGTAGATAATGCATTAGCAGTTGAGGCCGAATATATTATCTCTACCGATGCTTCTTGCTTGCTACACATGCAAGGCTATATTGATAAAAATCACCTCCCAATAAAGACAATGCACCTGGTAGATGTGCTGACGCTTGGTTGGGGAAATGTATAATCGCGTACCTACTTTCCATTAAAATTCTATTTTTGCATCTCGATCACGTTAGTAGGTGATCGCTCGTTATTTTCTTTAATCGCCGCAAGGCAAAAATCATAGTTGTAAATGATTAATATTTCTCTGCCTGATGGTTCCTCCAGGCAATACGAAAAAGGAACAACTTCTTATCAGATAGCCTTATCAATATCCGAAGGCTTAGCACGAAACGTTTTAGCGGCCGAAGTAAACGGTGAAGTCTGGGATGCAAGTCGCCCGATTGAATCCGACTCATCTGTTAAGCTGCTTACCTGGAATGATAATGCAGGTAAATCAACTTTCTGGCATTCATCAGCACACTTAATTGCAGAGGCCTTAGAAGCCTTATATCCGGGAACGAAATTTGGTATCGGTCCGGCAATTGAAACAGGCTTTTATTATGATGTTGATTTTGGTGACAGGGAGTTCTCTTCTGATGATTTTAAGCAGATTGAGGACAAAGTTCTTGAGTTTGCACGTGCAAAATCTGAATACATCAGAACACCGGTAAGCAAAGCCGAAGCCGAAAAATACTTTACCGAAAAAGGCGACGAATATAAACTGGACCTCATCAAAGATCTCCCTGATGGTTCTATAACCTTATACACTCAAGGCAACTTTACCGATTTATGTCGTGGCCCCCACATTCCAAATACCGGTTTTATAAAAGCCGTTAAATTGACAAACGTTGCCGGCGCTTACTGGCGCGGAGATGAGAGCAGAAAGCAGCTGACACGTATTTACGGAGTCACCTTTCCTAAGCAAAGCGAATTGACCGACTATCTGAAAATGATAGAGGAGGCGAAGAAACGGGATCACCGGAAACTAGGAAAGGAACTCGAGCTATTTACATTCTCTGAAAAAGTTGGGATGGGTTTGCCATTATGGTTGCCTAAGGGCGCTGCTTTGCGCGAGAAACTGACAAACTTCCTCCAACGTGCTCAGGTAAAAGCAGGTTACGAACAGGTAATTACACCTCATATTGGTCACAAGAATCTATACATCACTTCAGGTCATTACGAAAAATATGGTGCTGATTCCTTCCAGCCCATAAAAACACCGCAGGAAGGGGAGGAGTTCTTCTTAAAGCCGATGAATTGTCCGCATCATTGCGAGATTTATAAGACCAAACCACGCTCCTATAAAGATCTTCCGGTTCGGTATGCAGAATTTGGAACGGTATATCGTTATGAGCAAAGTGGCGAACTACATGGTTTAACCCGCGTGAGGGGATTTACTCAGGATGATGCGCACTTATTCTGCCGTCCCGATCAGGTGAAAGACGAATTCAAAAAAGTAATTGATCTGGTTTTATATGTGTTCAATGCTTTAGGTTTTACAGATTATACTGCTCAAGTTTCGCTTCGGGATCCTAATAATAAAACCAAATACATTGGTTCTGATGAAAACTGGCAACTGGCTGAATCTGCTATTATTGAAGCAGCAGATGAAAAAGGTTTGCGAACTGTTGTAGAGTTAGGTGAAGCTGCTTTCTATGGTCCCAAATTGGACTTTATGGTGAAAGATGCCTTAGGGAGAAAATGGCAGCTTGGCACCATTCAGGTAGATTATAATCTGCCTGAGCGTTTTGAACTCGAATATACGGGAAGTGATAATGCCAAACATCGCCCGGTTATGATTCACAGAGCTCCCTTTGGATCGCTTGAACGCTTCGTGGCAGTACTCATTGAACATTGTGCCGGGAACTTTCCTTTATGGCTCACGCCGGAGCAATTTATAGTACTTCCTATCTCTGAGAAGTATGAAGATTATGCAAAAAAAGTTTTAGAATCGTTGAATAATTCCGATATTCGCGGCTTGATTGACTTGCGCGACGAGAAGATTGGAAGGAAGATAAGAGACGCGGAAGTTAAAAAAATCCCTTATATGCTTATCATAGGTGAGAAGGAAATGACCGAAGGAGTGGTTTCTGTTCGGAGACATGGAGAAGGAGATATGGGTAGTATGGGGGCAGAAGACTTTAAGAATCAATTAATTACACAAATAACCGTTTAATAAACTTTTAATTTGGCATTAGGAAGACCGGGTTTTAACAAAGGGCCCCGCGGCCCCAGACCTCCCTTTAAAAAGAAAGAGGCAGAGCATAAAATTAACGAATTAATTACTGCTCAGCAGATACGCCTTGTTGGAGATAATGTTGAACAAGGAGTAATGTCATTAAGAGATGCTTTAGCAATTGCTGAAGAGCAGGAACTAGACTTAGTGGAGATTTCTCCAAATGCCGTTCCTCCGGTTTGTAAGGTTGTTGATTATAACAAATTTATCTATGAGCAGAAGAAAAAGCTTAAAGAGATAAAGTCTAACGCGAAACAAACTGTAATTAAGGAAATTCGTTTCGGTCCAAATACCAACGACCACGATTTTCAATTTAAACTGAAGCACGCAATAAGTTTTCTTGAAGCTGGTGAAAAGGTGAGGGCTTATGTACATTTCAAGGGCAGGGCCATTGTTTATAAGGAGCAAGGTGAAATATTGCTTCTGAAATTTGCTCAGGCTTTAGAAGAGGTTGGTAAAGTAGAGCAATTACCTAAATTAGAGGGTAAGC
Organism: Pedobacter sp.; assembly: GCA_036399495.1. Classification (GTDB taxonomy): domain Bacteria; phylum Bacteroidota; class Bacteroidia; order Sphingobacteriales; family Sphingobacteriaceae; genus Paradesertivirga. Next base: position 28,009 of record DASWMZ010000192.1, on the reverse strand, counting down.
GAATGTTCTTAGTAGTGGCTCCAAAGGGAGGCAAAAAATAGAGATTAAGTGTAATTGAATAAATCGTAAATAAACAGCAACATGCCAAAAATGAAAACCAATTCCAGTGCTAAAAAGCGTTTTAAGCTTACTGGAACAGGTAAAATCAAGAGGAAAAATGCTTTCATGAGTCACATTTTAACAAAAATGTCGACTAAGCGCAAACGTAACTTAAGTCAAACAAGTCTGGTTTCAGACGCTGATATGGGTAACGTTAAGCGCATGCTTTGCATTGGTAAGTAACAATTAAGTTTAACCAGGCTTCCGGTATTAAGTTTCCCTAGTTGGAACGCCGCCAGTCAAAATCAACACAACATGCCACGTTCGGTTAACGCAGTAGCGTCAAGAAGAAGAAGAAAAAAGATCTTAAAATTAGCCAGAGGCTATTATGGATCAAGAAGCAAAGTTTTTACTATTGCTAAAAACACGGTTGAAAAAGGTTTGCAATATGCTTACCGCGATCGTAAGAATAAGAAAAGAGAATTCAGAGCCCTTTGGATTCAGCGTATTAACGCAGGTGCACGCCATCACGGATTGTCTTACTCACAGTTTATGGGTAAGTTAACTGCAAGCGGAATAGGCCTAAATCGTAAAGTTCTTGCTGATTTGGCAATGAATGAACCAGCGGCTTTTAAAGCTATCGTTGAAGCTGTAAAATAGTTGGAGCTTAAGCAAAAATAAAAGAGGCCGGATCATACGATTCGGCCTTCCTTGTTTTTAACGAATATTATTTTGTCATCTAGCCTTCTACCTTTTTCTTTGCTTTCTTGAGTTGTACGTAAGAAGAATTCAAAATATCTTCCATAGCTTCCTGTGTAAACGGTTTAGAATAAAAACCTTTAACCGATTCATAATTTGCAATCCTTTCTTTATCTCTTGGATCAATCGAAGAAGTTAATATGACTATCGAAATTTTCTTTGCATAATATTGCTTAAAAATCTCGAAGATATCCAGGAAATCCCAGCCGGAAATTCCCGGCATATCCAGATCAAGTAAAATAAGATCTGGCAAAGCACTAAAGTTTTTATGATTCTTTATCAGATAACTTAAAACGTCCTTAGCTTCTAAATATGAGTCGTATTTTATTGATAGGTCTAATCTTTTAATGATTAGCTCTACGATTTTATGTTGTATGTGATCGTCATCAACAAGCAATAAGGATGTACTCATAGTTCGAAAGAGATTTTTGATACGAGCCTCTTATACTGCAGAACGATGCGATTGGTTTCCAATAAATTGATTTTTAGTTCCAGCGCCAGGGCTTACATGTGTCAAAAATATTCAACCAGCAGTTCAACTATTTTGAAGGCCCTAACTCCCTTGAGTACATTATGCTCAACATAATTACCGCCTTGCCGATCATTCGGGCTATTTATATGGATGATGTATTAATATTAACTATTAGCTACTGGAAGCCTGTCAACCCCATTTGGATAACAGGCTTTCATTTTATCAATATTTACCCTGATAAATTTATTATGATTTTATATGATATCTTCTAACGAAAGAGTAAAATTGCAACATGAACATAGAAACAAGAAAGCTCACTTTAGAAGATTATAATGATCTTAAAGAATCTATGGAACAGGCGTATGATACGCTAGGTGGACAGATTTGGAGCAGGGAAACTATTGCTAAGCTTTTGAAGCTATTTCCTGAGGGGCAATTATGCATTGCGGTTGATAATAAAGTGGTGGCCTGTTCCTTGTCGATTATTGTCGAATATGACGAATACGGAGATAAGCATACGTACAAAATGATTACCGGTGAGTACACGTTCTCTACACATAATATTAACGGGGATACCCTATATGGAATTGAAATATTCGTGTCGCCTGAGTATAGGGGCTTACGTTTAGGTCGCAGATTATACGAGGCAAGAAAGGAACTTTGTGAAACGCTGAACTTAAAAAGTATAGTTGCAGGTGGCCGAATTCCGGGCTATCATGCACATGCAGAAACATTAAGTCCGAGGGAATATATAGATAAAGTAAAAGCGAAAGAACTTTACGATCCTACTTTAACATTTCAAATCTCGAATGATTTTCACGTTAGAAAGGTGCTAAAAAATTACCTTCCGGGAGATCATGAATCGAAAGATTTCGCAACGCTCATCGAATGGAATAATATCTACTATCAAGGTATCGATGCTTCGGCACGTTCCGCTAAAACTATCCGAATTGGATTGGTTCAATGGCAAATGCGCTTATTCCCTGATATGGAAACCTTTTACGAACAGGTAGAGTTCTTTGTCGATGCGGTGAGTGGTTACAAATCAGATTTTATCTTATTCCCGGAGCTATTTAATACGCCCTTATTGCAACCTTATAATCACCTGCCGGAAATGGAGGCGATGAGAAAGCTGGCAGAGTTAACTGAAGAGATCGTGGAAAAATGTCATGAATACGCCGTATCCTATAATGTGAATATTATCACCGGGAGCATGCCTATCCTTGATAATAACAAGCTTTATAATGCCACATACCTCTGCCACCGAACGGGTAAAACTGACGAGTACAGAAAGATTCATATCACCCCAAATGAACAGAAATACTATGGGATGGTTGGAGGCGATAAGATCCAGGTTTTTGATACTGATTGTGGAAAGATTGGAATATTGATTTGTTACGATGTGGAGTTTCCGGAATTAAGCAGAATTTACGCCGACCAGGGAATGCAGATACTCTTTGTTCCTTTTTTAACAGATACACAAAACGGATATACCCGGGTACGACATTGTGCACAGGCGAGGGCTATTGAGAATGAATGTTACGTTGCCATTGCAGGTTGTGTGGGAAATTTACCAAAAGTGAACAACATGGATATTCAGTTTGCTCAATCTGCGGTATTTACGCCTTCAGATTTTGCTTTCCCGACCAATGCTGTAAAAGCCGAAACGACTCCTAATACGGAGATGATGCTCGTTGTGGATGTGGATTTGCATCTCCTGGATGAACTTCATCACTTTGGAACGGTTAAGATTTTAAAAGACAGGCGGAAGGATTTATATGAAGTGAGGCTGCTTAAATAGGAGGTTTCTAGAAGTATATTAGTTGCTTGTCAATTATGTTTGTTTTTAGCAAAGTAAGAATGTACACCATTAAACTCATAGATAAGGAGAATTTAAACACCGTTATTCCATTATTAAAAATTCTCAATTCAACTACAAGCGAAGCTATACTGCAAGAGCGATTGGATGACATGAAGCTTCATCCTTATCATTGCATTGGCGTATACGACGAAGAAAAACTGATTGGGATTTGCGGTTTCTGGCTGCTTGTTAAACATTATGTTGGTAAACATATTGAACCCGATAACGTGCTTATCATTCCTGAATATCAAGGAAAGAAAATTGGTGAGCTGATGCTGCAATGGATTTATGATTATGGCAGACAAAACGGTTGTGTTGCATCAGAGCTTAACTGCTATGTAGGTAATAGTGCGGGTGTTAAGTTCTGGATCAATCAAGGTTTCAAAATTATAGGATATCACTTTCAAAAGCACCTATAATCGTTTACTCAATCATCATTGCGTCTTCCTTTTCAGGGATTTGCCCTTTATCAATTTCTTTCTGTTTCAATTTTCGGGATTGTTTCGGTGAAATCAGACAAAGTTTAGCAAGATGTTCGGCAGATTTACAGTATTATCAAGTGGGATGTAGTTTACCGAATTTAGTGAGCCGAATCTTAATAATCGAAAACAATCCGATCAAGGCTTAAATTTTAAAAATTCAATATTCCGTTTTAACCCAGAATACTTGGTTCGCCTAACAGGAGATTTTTGAAACACTTTCTGAAATACATCCTCTGTAATTTCTTCCCATTCTTCCAATGTTTTATTCAAAAGTTCATCAGCGGGGTTAAAGGCAGGCTCATTATGAAGAGTAGAGAAACGGTTCCAGGGACAAACATCCTGACAAACATCACAACCAAACATCCAATTACCCATCTTGCCTTTGAACTCAGACGGAATTTCATTTTTTAGCTCGATGGTTAGATAGGAAATACACCTGCTTCCATCAACCTCATATGGGCCGACAATGGCTTCGGTGGGGCAGGCGTCGATACAGCGTGTGCAGGTGCCGCAATGATCTTTTGTAGAAGCAATATCATATGCAAGGTCTAGATCAACAATTAGCTCTGCTAGAAAAAAGAAGGAACCGGCATCTTTGTTAATCAGATTAGTGTTTTTTCCGACCCATCCTAATCCTGCTTTCTTTGCCCAGGCTTTGTCGAGAACCGGTGCCGAATCGACGAATGCCCGGCCATGAACTTCGCCAATTTTATCGTTAATTACGTACAGTAGTTCCTTGAGCTTTCCTTTTATAACCGTATGATAGTCGGTTCCATAAGCGTATTTGGAAATTTTTGGCGCTCCAGCTTCACTTTGAAACGCATCGGTATAATAATTCAATCCTAAGGAAATGATTGACTTTGATCCTTCAACCAATTTTCTTGGATCTAACCGCTTATCAAAATGGTTTTCCATGTATGACATTTCGCCGTTGAAACCTCGATTTAACCATGCCTCAAGTCGGGGAGCCTCTTCTTCCAAAAAGTTCGCTTTAGCGATACCGCAAAATAAAAAGCCCAGCCGCTTGGCCTCGTCTTTTATTAGGTTGCTGTATTTTTGCTTGTCGGAAAACATTTATAAAGATAGGAAATGTGTTACACGTACGGGTCTATCGCCTATCATTCAAACGCACTAATTCCTGTGATATCTTGTCCTGTAATTAACAAATGGATATCATGTGTACCTTCATAGGTAACAACAGATTCGAGATTCATCATATGACGCATGATGGAATATTCTCCGGTTATTCCCATTGCGCCCAGTATCTGTCTGGCTTCTCTGGCCACGCTAAGAGCTGTTTCAACACTGTTTCGTTTGGCCATTGATATTTGAGCGGGAGTCGCCCGGTTTTCATTCTTGAGAACACCCAAACGCCAGACCAATAGTTGTGCCTTTGTGATTTCGGTGATCATTTCGGCCAGCTTTTTTTGCTGCAGCTGAAAACTGGCGATGGGCTTATTAAATTGAATACGCTCCTTTGCATAACGTAGCGCAGTATCATAACAATCCATCGCCGCACCTAAGGCACCCCAAGCTATCCCGTATCGCGCCTGATTCAGGCAGCTCAAAGGTCCTTTCATCCCTGTAACTCCGGGTAATATATTTACTTTTGGTACTCTGACATTGTCAAACACAAGCTCGCCGGTTGAAGAGGCTCTTAAGCTCCATTTGTTATGAGTTTCCTGTGTGTTAAAGCCATCCATTCCACGTTCAACAATTAATCCAATAATTTCATCTTTTTCATTTTTAGCCCACACTACGGCAATATCGGCAAACGGCGCATTGGAGATCCACATTTTGGACCCATTTAAGATCACAAAATCTCCATCTTCTTTTATGTTCGTTTGCATACCGCCAGGGTTTGATCCGAAGTCTGGTTCGGTTAAGCCAAAAGCACCGATTAATTCACCTGATGCCAGTTTTGGGAGATAAGTTTTCTTTTGCTTTTCAGATCCGAAAGTGTAAATCGGATACATAACCAATGAGCCTTGCACCGAAGCTGTCGAGCGAATGCCCGAATCGCCGCGTTCAATTTCCTGCATCATAATTCCGTAGGAAATGTAATCTAAACCGGCACCTCCATATCCTTGTGGAATAGTTGGCCCGAATGCGCCTAGTTCGGATAATCCTTTTAACAGTGCCTTTGGGAATTCAGCCTTTTGCGCATAATCTTCAATAATCGGACTCAATTCTTTTTTTACCCAGGTTCTAACGGTCTCACGAATAAGTTTATGCTCATCAGTCAATAAATCATCAATAAAATAATAATCTGGGGAGGTGTACAGATCTTTCTTCATTAAAATAGGATTAGCACTGCTTCTATTAAAGATAAGAAATTGAAACGGTAAATAGGAAAGTAAGGGGATCGCCTTTAAGTGTGCGCTTTGTGTAGCTGAAGCAATTCTTTCTGAGGCTTGGGATATTTTCTAAACCAGCTATAAATCTTTAGCTGAATAACACCCAGAAATGCTTCCCTAAAAATATGAGTGCTCATTTTGGAAGTGCCTTCAGTTCTATCAGTAAAGATTATTGGAATCTCCACCACTTTAAAACCATGCTTTAAAGCAGTAAATTTCATCTCGATCTGGAAGGCGTATCCAACAAATTTAATCTTATCCAACTCAATTGTCTTTAGCACAATTCGACGATAACATTTAAAGCCTGCGGTTGCGTCCTGAATAGGAATGCCTGTTACAAAGCGCACATACACAGAGGCGAAATACGACATTAAAACGCGGCTCATTGGCCAGTTTACCACATTTACACCCTTTATGTAACGCGAGCCAATTGCTACATCCGCACCATCAACACATGCTTCCCTTAAAATTATAAGATCATTAGGATTGTGCGAGAAATCAGCGTCCATCTCGAAGATGAATTCATATTGCTTAGCTATTCCCCATTTGAAACCATGGATATAAGCTGTTCCCAAACCTTGCTTACCCGTCCGCTCTTCGATATAAAGCTTACCGGCGAATTCTCCTTGAAGGTGCTTAACAATTGCTGCGGTGCCGTCCGGTGATCCATCATCAATAACAAGGATGTGAAAAACATGAGTTAAAGAAAACACCTTTCGGATAATCTTTTCAATGTTTTCCTTTTCGTTGTAAGTAGGGATAAGGACTAAGCTATCTGATAACACGTATGGCTGTTTGAACGATGTAAAAGTAGCCTTTCTAATACACAAAAGAAAACTCAGGAAGCGGGAACGTTAATTGTGTGAAGTATTAATGAACACCGTGCATCAGTTTCTTTAAAAGAGGGGTAAAAAGCATAATTAATAGCCCTAAACCAATAGGTATTATCGTAAATATGAGGAAGAACGTCGTCATAGAATATTGCGCGGTTATCTCGTCAATCATGCCCCCCAACGTGCCAGCTATTTTATTTCCGATGGCGATTGCCAAGTACCAAATTCCAAACATAATGGCGATCATTCGCCCAGGCACTAACTTACTTACATACGATAAGCCTACTGGAGAAATACAAAGCTCACCCATGGTATGGAAAAAATAGGCCAACACCAGCCAGATCATACTTACCGAAGCTACTTTGGCTCCTTGAGGGATTGTGCTTGATCCGAAAGCTAAAGCAGCAAAACCAATCCCGAGAAAAATCATTCCTATACCGTTTTTATAGGTAGCAAAGGGATTATACTTACTCTCCCATACTTGAGAAACTAGCGGAGCAAACGTGATGATAAATAAAGAATTAAGAACACCAAACCAGGTTGCAGGCACTTCGGCTTGAACGGCATTATATTGGTTTTTCAACATGTATATTACAATACCCCAGATTATTAAGAAGCCGGAGGCTAAAATTAAATTGCCTAAAGCAAACCTTCCAAAAGTTTTTCTGAAAAGGGAAACCAACACATAAGATATTATGGCTAAAGGAATTATTGTAATTAACGTATTTACCACATTGAAAACGATTTTGGAATTTCCTTCCAGAATTCGTGCGGTATAATCATTGGCAAAAATGGTCATAGAACCACCTGCCTGCTCAAAAGCAGCCCAGAAGAAAATAGTGATAAATGCAAGTATAATTACAGCTATCATTTTATCGCGTAATACAGGGGTGTATTGGCTAATTCGTTTTATAAGAACCAAAACAAAAAGTACTAAAGCAGCTATTATTGCTGCATTGCTCCCGGTTAAACTTCCGATATCGAAATTGAATAAGTTTAAAGAAGTAATTTTAGATAAGGGATCATTAATTGTCCATACCAATCCGGTTAGTGCGATAATACCAATTAGGATGATATCCAGTTTAGAGAAGGGGTTACGTGTTGATTCATCAATATTTTCGTTTTCACTATGTTCGGTATCTGTTTTAGGCTTTAAGCCGATAGTACCGAAAATATCTTGAGTAAAATAAAATTGAAGCATTCCTATCAGCATAAATATACCTGCTAATCCAAAGCCATAGCTCCAGCCCCAATTGGGGCTTTCACCGATGTAGCCGCATAGTAACATCCCTAAAAAAGCGCCGGCATTTACTCCCATATAAAAAATAGTATAGGCTCCGTCTTTGCGCTCGGGATGTTTTTTATATAATTCTGAAAGTACCGAAGTCATATTTGGCTTAAAAAATCCGTTGCCAAGAACAAGCAAAACCAAACCGATATACATAAAAGCAGAGTCAAATTCAATAGCCATAGACAAATGACCTAATGTCATAAGAGAAGCACCTATCACCACTGCCCAACGATAACCAATAATTCTATCTGCTACATAACCTCCTAAAATAGGAGTGAGGTAAGCAAGTGATGTATAAGAGCCATAAATCGCTAAAGCACTTTCTCTGGGCCACCCCCAACCCGGATTGGCACCTATTATGGATGATGTTAGAAAAAGCACTAATAAAGCACGCATACCATAGTAAGAAAAGCGCTCCCACATTTCCGTAAAGAAGATTACAAAAAGACCTTCAGGGTGGCCTAAAACTTTGTCGTAAAAGAGTTGGTCGTTAGTTTGATTAGGCATAGCAATCTTTTATTTTAATCTTTGATTAAATATTATTTGAAGTAAGGACGCCACCCATTACAAGTTCTCCATCACAAAGGCAGTCATCTTACCATATAAATGGATGCTTGAGTTTCCTCCACTAATTCCATGCGCTTTGTTAGGATAATACGCCTGGTCAAATGGTTTGTTTGCCTGGATAAGCGCTTCGGAGAACATCACGCTGTTTTGAAAATGTACATTGTCGTCTCCTGTACCATGAACCAGTAAAAATTTTCCCTTTAATAGATTTGCGAAATTAATTGGGGAGTTTTGGTCATATCCTTCCGGATTTTCTTGAGGAGTTCTTAGATAACGTTCGGTGTAAATGGTGTCGTAAAATCTCCAGGTGGTAACTGGGGCAACCGCAATAGCCATCTTAAAAATTTCTGCACCTTTAGTAATACAGAGCGAAGATAAATATCCACCATAACTCCAGCCCCAAATGCCGATGCGTGCAGGGTCAACATACTGTTGTTGCGCAAGCCATTTGGCCGTTTCAATCTGATCGATTGTTTCGTATTTGCCTAGCTGCAGGTAAGTGGTTTTCCTGAAATCTGCGCCACGGTATCCTGTTCCGCGGTTATCTACGCAAACTATTATATACCCTTTTTGTGCAAGCATTTGAGACCAAATGGGCCTGGCTCCAAGTGCCCACATATCCGCAACTTCCTGATGACCAGGACCGCCATATACGTACATAAGGACAGGGTATTTTTTCTGAGGGTCAAAACTAGCCGGTTTAATCATATAACCGTTCAATTTTACACCTTCAGATGTTTTGAAGTTAAATAGTTCAGCATCACTGAAGCCAAAGTCTTTAATCGCATGATTCACCCTGGTATTTTCTTCAAGCACTTTAATCACTTTCCCATTGCTATTTAAAGTAATTACAGGTGGTTTGTTTTTTGTGGAATGACTTAAAATATAAAACTCAAAGTTCTGACTGAAAGTGGCATCGTTTGTTCCCGTCTTTGTGCTGACTTTTATTTTGGTACCACTTTTTAAATCAATTGAATAAACACCTCTCTGCAAAGGCGATTCTTCGGTAGACTGATAATAAACAACTCCATTTTCTTCATCAACACCATACACCTCGGTTACTTCCCAATTCCCTCTTGTAAGTTGCTTTAAGATTTTCCCGGTAAGGTCATAGAGGTATATATGATTAAACCCATCGCGCTCACTTACATTGATAAACTGTTTTCCATTAGCAAGAAATGTAAGCTTCTCTTTCTCAATTTCGATGTAAGCTTTATCTTCTTCGGTAAGAATAATTTTTGAATCTCCGGTAGAAGCATTTGCTAAAAGATATTCTAATTTGTTTTGTAGACGGTTCATTCTCAAGACACACAAAGCATCCGCCGAAGCTGTCCATTTGAGTCTTGGAATATACTGATTGGTTTCTTTGCCGATGTTTACACTTTTTGACTGTGATTTACCGATATCAAAAACATGAATACTAACATTTGAATTTTTTTCTCCAGCTTTGGGATATTTGTATTTGTATTCGGTAGGATAAAGCTTGTCGAAAACGGTCATCGAGTACTCGGGAACCTCTGTCTCGTCGAATCGGTAATAAGCTATTTTTTTACTGTCAGGACTCCAGAAAAAAGCTCTTTCAAACTCAAACTCTTCTTCATATACCCAATCAAGTCGGCCGTTTATAATGCAATTATTTTTACCATCGGTAGTTACTTGTTTTTCAAGCCCGCTTACCAAATCTTTTAAATAAATGTTATTCTCGCGGACGAAGGCGACTTTGCTTCCATCGGGTGAAAATGTAGTGTAAATTTGTTTTCCTTTTAGTGAAACCGGACTAATCTTTTTTGAAGCAATATCAAAGACGAAGTAATTAGCTTTTACTGAATAACGATACAACGGTTCTTCATCTGTAGAGAGTAAAACTTTACTTTCGTCATCGCTAAAATCAGAGCTTATTTCAAGTGTGTCATCGTTATAAACTAGATCAGATTCTTTAAATAAAATCTTGATTTCTTCACCGGTACTGTAGCTGTATTTTGCAAGGTACTTTACACCTTTACTGTCGCTTTTGACAGATACGTAGCTTTTGCCGTCTTTCATTGAGGGCAATGATTGGAGCGTTCTGGTAGCAAAAATGCGGTTCTTGAAAATATCTTCAAGGGTAATTTGTTTTGTTTGAGCATGAACGCTGCCAAAATTAAGTAGCAAACAAAATGCAAAATTAAATTGACTTAAATTTTTGATAATCAGCGTCATAAATACTGGTAGTAAAACAATCTGTTTATTAGTACTCCCGGGCAACCGGCTTCGTTGGTTTCCTAGGATCATTGTAATCCGCATCGCCTGCTGAAGGCGGATTTTTGAGTTGCAGATCCTCAATAAATTTCCATCGCCCATTAACCAGCTTAAATCCATCGTATGACATGTCCGGTCCGTAAAGTTCTTTACTCTCTGTCATTTTAGGATCGGGTGGTGCTAAGTGATCGAATACGATTGTGCCTTCCTTTGGTAAATAGTTGAGCATCAGGGAAACCTGGCGGTTGTATTCAAAAACAATTCTGTTTTTCTTAACACGCTCTTTATCGCCATCAAAAACAGGCATCCCGAATGTTGCTTTTCCATCTTTAAATGAAAGAACTTCAATTACTTTTTTGGTTGATTTAACGTTGTTCCCTTTCCATCCTAATAAAATATAATAAGGTACCGCTACACCGTAAGTTACTGGGACTATTTTGTAATACTGCGAGCCAAGCCAGTTTAAGTTGGAGGTAATAGTATCCTGAGGCTTTTTGTAAGTATGGCTATAATCTATTAGTGGGAACATCTGTAGTTTTTGGGTATTGTTCATTTGTATAGTACCATAATAACGGTAACTCCCATCCTGATTCATAACATGCCATGTAAATATCTTAAAGCGCCTGTCTGGAGAAGTAAGTATTGAGACTGTTTTGAGTGAATCGAAATTGAAGTTAAACGAGTTTGGAAGTTTCAATACCCTTACTAATGTTTTCGCCATCGCATAACTCGCGTTGTATCGCTCTAATTCATCGGGATTATTAATTGACTGGTAACTAAGATGTTTTAAACTATCCAGATAAACCGCGAACTGTTCTTTAGATCTACCTATTGGTGCGTGTTGCGCTTGTAAACTAGTATGAAGGAATATAATTAGTATTACCGGGAAAAAGTGTTTGATCATATATTGCTATTTTCGATTACCATGGCACTTGCACCGCCACCACCGTTACAAATTCCTGCAACTCCAATTTTTTTGCTATTATTTTGGATAAGTGTATGAATTAAAGTCACTAAAATCCTTGCACCTGACGCACCCAATGGATGACCCAAAGATACTGCACCACCTTTTTTATTTACACGTGATGAGTCGAGATTCAATAACTGATTATTAGCTAAAGATACAACTGAAAAAGCTTCATTAATTTCAAAATAATCGACTTGATTGATATTTAACCCGGCTTTCTTCAATGCCAATGGAATTGCCATAGCAGGAGCGGTGGTGAATTCTTCAGGAGCTTGCTGAGCATCAGCATAATTTATAATTTTCACTAAAGGTGTTAATCCCAACTCGCGCATTTTTTCGCCACTTATTAATACTAATGCAGCAGCACCATCATTAAGGGTTGAAGCATTGGCAGCTGTTACGGTACCCTCTTTCTTAAATACGGGTTTGAGTGTCGAGATCTTATCAAAGTTGACAGTAGCGGGTTCCTCGTCAATCGAAACGATAGTTTTATCACCTTTCTTACCAGTTATTTCAACAGGAATTATTTCGTCCTCAAAAGATCCATCGCTATGCGCCTGTTGAGAACGCTTATAAGATTCGATAGCAAATTTATCCTGATCTTCGCGGCTGATATCATATTTGCAGGCACATTGTTCCGCCGCAGCGCCCATGTGGAAATCGTTATAAACATCCCATAAACCATCTTTAAGCAAACCATCGGTAAGTTGACCATGCCCTAGTTTATATCCGTTTCGGGCTTTATCTAAATAATAGGGGACATTACTCATACTTTCCATTCCGCCCGCAACGGCAATATCTATATCACCTAAAGCAATTCCCTGGGCGGCAAACATTACAGCTTTCATCCCTGAGGCACAAACTTTGTTGATCGTTGTACTTGGGATATCTGGTAAGCCTGCAAATTTCGCGGCTTGAGTGGCAGGGGCCTGACCAAGATTTGCCTGAAGAACATTTCCCATGAAAACTTCCTGAATGGAGGCTTTGTCGACACCCGATTGTTCTACAGCAGCCTGAATCGCCAAGGCGCCAAGTTGCGTAGCACTAAGAGATGAGAGACTACCTCCAAAGCTGCCAATAGGTGTGCGCACTGCGGATAAAATGTAAACATCTCTCATATATTAGGCTGCAGTTTGGATTATAAACGTTGATATTTTTGGATGCGTATACGTTTATTTGTACTAAGTTAGCGAATTGTGAAAACTTATTTAATTTTGATAGCAAAGAATAAAGCGTGGCAAAATTCAGGAAGAATTCTCATCTAATACTCTACCGGAAATATTCAGCATCATCTAAGTATGTGATGATGATTTTGTGTACTCTGGTGATTACAGCCATATTGCCCAAACATGCCCGCTTTAGGTTTGAGTACGAAAAAGGTAAGATCTGGCAAAACAAAGATCTCATTTCACCTTATAGTTTCGCCATAGCAAAAACCCAGGAAGAAATAATTCAGGATAAAGCCGATGTATTGAAAGCAGCATTGCCTGTATATCAGAACAATGAGCAAACAACACAAACAGAGCTGGAGGCTTATTCAACAGACTTCGATTTAAAATGGAATACAGCAGGTCAAAGCTCTAGATTGAAGGATGTTTATAAGGGTGTTGGTCAAGCTATATTAACAGATATTTATAACCGTGGGGTTATGAGCCTCAGTAAAAAGTATCAGCGCCATGGTACTCATTATAATTTTACTCTTCTTACCGGAAACGTTTCCAGGCAACTAAATTCTTTAGAAGTATTAAGTGCGGAAAAGGCACTTCAATATGCCGAGGAACAGATTAAAGTTCATAATGAAATTAAAAACAAGGAATGGTTGCTCAGCCTGATAAGCGACCATATTCAGCAAAACTTTGTTTACGACGAACAGCTTAGTGAGAAGATCGAAACGGAAGCTTTAAATAATATTTCGCTAACACGAGGCATGGTTCAAAAGGGCGAAAGTGTTGTTACAGAAAATGCGGTGATAACTCCTGAAATATTTCAAAAACTGGAATCTTTAAAGGAGACGTATGAGAAGGATTCACGTATTAACGGAGATAAAACACTGATCTTTTTAGGGCAGTTTTTGTTGGTGGGCCTTGTTGTTTTGCTCCTTATTGTGTTTCTATACTTATTCAGGAAGGATATATATAGTGATAACCGCCAGCTTTCGCTGATATTATTGGTTATCACAAGTATGCTGGTGTTTTTAACCTGGGCCATTAAATTTAATATTCCAAGTGTTTACTATATCCCTTATTGCATTGTCCCTATTATTATCAGGATACTTTTTGATACCCGTTTAGCTCTTAATATACATTTATTGGTAGTGCTTATTGCCGGCTTTGTTGTTCCAAACAGTTTCGAGTTTTCTTTCATTCAGATTATAGCAGGTATCACGGCTATTTATAGTATTAAAAATCTGGTTAAAAGAGAGCAGTTTCTAACTTCTGCCATATTAATTCTAAGCAGTTATTTAGTGGCATATCTTGGCATTTCGCTGGTTAAAAACGGATCGCTACTTAATATCGATTGGCTTAATTTCGTTCCATTTATATTTAGCGTGTTATTGTCGTTATTGGCTTATCCACTAATTTACGCTTTCGAAAAAGTTTTTGGAATTACTTCCGATGTAAGTTTAATGGAGATTACAAACACAAACTCTAAACTTCTTAGAGAATTATCCTACAAAGCTCCCGGAACCTTTCAACATTCGCTTCAGGTAGCTAATCTTGCAGAAGCGGCCATTTTCAACATCGGCGGAAATGCGCTTTTAGTTAGGGCAGGGGCCTTGTATCATGATATAGGGAAGATGGAAAATCCTCAATATTTTATCGAAAATCAAAACAAAAAAGTTAATCCGCATGATAGCTTGTCGTATGAAGAAAGTGCTCAAATTATCATTAGGCACGTAAATAAAGGTGTTGAAATTGCGCGCAGAAATAATCTTCCCGAACTTATTATCGATTTTATAAAAACCCATCATGGCAATACCAGGATGGATTATTTCTACCAGTCCTTCCTTAAAAACTTCCCTGAAAAGTTTATTGATGAAAATATTTTTCGGTATCCGGGCCCAATTCCTTTCTCCAAAGAAACTGGTGTTTTAATGTTAGCTGATTCGGTAGAAGCTGCGTCTCGAAGTTTAAAGGAACCAGATGCGGAAAGCATCAGTTCCCTAGTAGACAGGATTATTGATTACAAACTGGATCAGGGACAGCTTAATAATAGTAATATCACTTTTAAAGATCTGAATGTCATTAAATCTATTTTCAAGAGCATGTTAATGAGTATCTATCATATTAGGATAGATTACGATATCTGATCTCTCAAATATTGCTTTTGGTAAGCCGATGGATTAACATTATACATCTTTTTAAAGTGCTTATTAAAATTAGATAAGTTATTAAATCCGCACTGAAAACAGATTTCAACAATATTAGCTTTGTTCTCTATCAGCAACTTACAAGCGTGACTTAATCGAACTTCGTTAACAAAACTGATAAACGTTTTCCGGCCTCTTAAACTAAAGTATCTTGAAAAAGAGTTTTCAGACATGTTTGCTATATTGGCCGCTTCCTTAAGACTTACTTCCTTCTGAAAGTTTTTCATTACATAATTTAACACCCTGTTCATCCGGTCAGATTCTTTATCATTTATCCCTGTCATATCTGTTGAGGAAATGATTGAGCAATCGCTTGAATGCGCGAGGATATTTAATATTTCCAACAATTTAAGCAACCTGTCGAAGTCTTTTAGTTCCAGCAATTCGTATAGCTTAACCGATACAATTTTATTTGTTTCCCCTGTAATCTCAAGCCCCCTTTTTGATTTGGAAAACAGCGCCTGGATAGCTTTCGTTTCCGGAAGCGTCAGGAATTTTTCACCAAAAGATGATTCGAGAAAATGAATTACAATAGATTTTGCCCTCAATTCCTTACCCTCGTAATATTCACTGTCATTACGGTAAAAGTGGGGAAGATTGGGTCCAATAAAAGCTAAATCGCCCGGTTCAAAAGTTGATATTTTTTCGCCAATAAATCTTTTGCCTGTGCTTTCTGTAACTAGTACTAATTCATATTCGGGATGAAAATGCCATGGGTTTGGATAATAATTATAGTCGAATAGAATAGCTACAAAAGATTCTTCAGTATTTTTTGGAAGATGCTCGAGAACTGGTTTCATCTGATACTATATTACCCCAACTATAACTGAAATTGACTTATCAAAGTTATAAAACTACAGGTTTGTTCAGTTTTATGAAAATTATGTTAAAAAAGTATCGGTTTTTGTTAATTATGTCGTAGCGAGGCAGATGCGTAATATCTAATTTAGCTTATCACCAATTATATTTATTATGCGACAATTAACCACCGACCAAATATCTGATTTCAACCGAGATGGGTACGTCATATTACGGAATTTCTGTTCTAAAGCTGAAATCGACAGGCTGTATGGAACAGCTCTTGAAGATAATGCTTTAAAAAACAACGCACTTGATTTAAATGACCAGTCTGGTAAAAAGACGAAATTATCACTGTGGTTTAACCCCGGAAACGATGTGTTTGGATATCTCACCCGTAGTGAGCGGGTAATTAACGCGGTTACACCTTTGTTAGATAGCGACGCCCCGGTTTGTCATTTTCATTCCAAATTAATGCAGAAAGAGCCAAAAGTAGGTGGTGCCTGGGAGTGGCATCAGGATTATGGCTACTGGTATAAAAATCAGTTCATGTTCCCCGACCAATTAATAAGCGTAATGGTTGCTTTAACACCTGCTAATAAAGAAAATGGTTGTTTACAGGTTATTAAAGGTTCGCATAAATTAGGGCGGGTAAATCACGGTTTTGCAGGCGAACAGGTAGGTGCAGATATGGAGATGGTGAACAACGCACTTGAAACAATGGACCTGGTATATGTTGAGCTTGAAGCAGGCGATGCACTTATATTTCACAGCAACACTTTACATCGCTCAGAAGCTAACCTATCCGATTCGCCACGCTGGTCGATTATTTCATGCTATTCCTCACAATCAAATTTGGCATATAAAGAAACATCAACTTCCTGGAAAACACCTGTAGAAATAGTGCCAGACGAGGCGATACTGAAATGGAAATCGGAAGCAATTGATGATGCAGAATTTTTGAAAAAAGAAAACGACCCTGCACTTAAAAAAACCGGCTGGGAAGCATAAGCCATATGAATCCAGTCGTTCGTATCAAATTATCACTTATGATGTTGTTCCAATTTTTTATTTGGGGCATCTGGTTTGTAACTATGGGAACTTATTTATCAAGTTCCCTGAAAGCAGACGGTTTACAAATTGGCGCAGCCTATGGCATGATGGCAATAGCAACTATCATCTCACCTTTCATTATCGGAATTGTTGCAGATCGTTTTTTTGCACCTAAGAAAGTTTTTGCCTTACTGCACTTTACAGGAGGAATAGTTCTGTTCATATTGTCAAGGATAGTGGATGTAAATATATTTAATTGGGTGCTGTTATTGTATGCATTGCTATATGCTCCCACCCTGGCTCTTGCAAGTAGTATTGCTTTTTCGCAATTAAAAAATGTAGAGAAATCATTTTCAGAAATTAGAGTTTTTGGTACTATTGGATGGATAATTGCCGGAGTAAGTATCGACCGGATATTCAACATCAGCCCACAGGAATTAGGTCTAACTTTCACTATAGCAGCTATAGCCTCAGTTTTACTTGCCGCATTTAGTTTATTCCTTCCCGAATCTGCGAAAACCACTGAAACCACGCCTGAGTCAAAAACCTCAATTAGTGAAGCATTCGTCTTATTCAAAAACAGGTCTTTCACGGTCTTTTTCATTGCGTCCATCTTAATCTGCATCCCTCTTTCATTTTATTACAGCCTTACCAACCTGTTTCTAAATGAAGTAGGTTTAGTTAACGCAACAAGCAAAATGGCTTTTGGGCAGTTTTCTGAGGCTGCATTCATCATTTTAATTCCCTTCTTTCTTCAAAGATGGGGTGTGAAGTGGATGATTGTTGCGGGGATGATAGCCTGGGTATTACGATTCTTATTTTTCCGTTATGGGGATGCTGGCGATAACAGTTGGATGTTAATTACCGGGATAATATTACATGGCATTTGCTACGACTTTTTTTTCGTAACCGGACAAATTTATACAGACAGGGTTGCTCCGAAAAAATACCGGAATGCGGCACAGGGGATGATTACAATGGCTACTTACGGCATTGGATGGTGGATAGGAAGTATTTTATCTGGTTTTGTAGCTAAACAAGCAACAATTAATGAAACCGCGCATCACTGGGATGCAATTTGGCTTGTTCCTGCTGCGATTTCCGCTGCTGTAATGATATTGTTTATTGCATTTTTTAGGAATAAAAATTCCCAGGTACCTGTTCAAACTGTATAGCTAAAATAAAGCTGTATATTATCCGGCCGCTATGATTTTTTCGGCTTACCAATTCTAGAAGAAACACACATTATAAACCAAAATTCAAATGATAAGATTTACAAAAACCTTGTTCCTCCTGGTGCTTTTACACCTAATTTCTTTTTCAACCTCATTTGCTCAAAAGTGGATTAAGCTGTTTGATGGCAAAACATTAAACGGATGGCACATTTTGGATGGCGGAAAATGGGAAGTAAAAGATGGTATCCTAACGGGCTCCAGTCCGCTTGCAGAAAAACGACATGGCATTTTAGTATCAAATAAAGTTTATAAAGACTTTGAGATTGAAGTTAAATATAAAGCAGTTAAAGGCAATAGCGGATTATACTTCCGGGTAGATGAATCTAAAGACGCAGTTGGTGTGCATGGTTTCCAGGCGGAGATTGATGCTAGCGCAGATGCTGGCGGACTTTATGAGACCGGCGGCCGCGCCTGGGTTGTACACCCAACGGCTGAACAAGTTGCAACTTGGTTTAAGCCTGGCAAATGGAATACCATGAAGGTAAGAGCTGTTGGCGGTGATATTACCGTTTGGGTAAATAAGAAAACCAGTGCCGCACTTAAAAATGACACCGGCCGCAAGCAAGGGCACATTGCTCTTCAACTTCACGGAAATCAAGACATGGAAGTACAATTTAAATCGGTAAAGATAAAAGAACTGTAATCCAAACAATTTCCAACTTCAAAATTCAAATTCTTGCTTAGAGCGTATATAATTATAAAATAATCGATGATAAAGGCCTTAAAATCCTGTTTAAAAATAATAGTCATTACAGTTACTTGCTCCTTCACCTCTTATTCACAAACCAGAGATGATATCGCGCCAGACGAAAGCAGGTTCATTAATGTAGAATTGGCTTCTAATTTGGACGAACCAATGGAATTAGCCGTTTTACCGGATAAGAGAGTAATATTTGTTGAACGCAAGGGAGCTGTAAAATTATATCATCCTAAAACTAATAGCGTAAGCTTGCTTGCTGTAATACCCGTGTTTCACGGTTTGGAAGATGGTATTTTAGGCTTGGTAGCCGATCCTGATTTTGCAGTAAACAATCATATTTTCATCTATTATTCGCCAAAGGGTAACGAGCCAATACAGCGTGTTTCCCGGTTTACCCTTGCAGGAAATAAGTTAAATTTATCAACAGAAAAAGTAATTATCGAAATACCCGTTCAGCGAAAAGAGTGTTGCCATTCTGCCGGCTCTCTAGCCTTTGGACCCGAAAAAAATCTGTATATAGCTGTGGGTGACAATACAAATCCATTTATCCCCGGTTTTTATAATTCTATTGACGAACGCAAAGGGAAAGAATATTGGGATGCACAAAGAACCGCCGCAAATACTAACGACTTAAGAGGTAAGATTTTGCGCATAAAACCGGGAACTAATGGATCTTACTCCATTCCTGACGGAAATCTTTTTCCCAAAAATAGCTCTACAGCAAAACCTGAAATTTATGCAATGGGTTGTCGTAATCCTTATCGCGTAACTGTTGACCAGAAAACAGGGTTTGTTTATTGGGGCGATGTTGGTCAGAACACAGAAAACAACCCTTCCAGAGGCCCAATTAGCTACGATGAATTTCACCAGGCTAAAGGCCCGGGTTTTTTTGGCTGGCCATATTTTGCAGGAAATAACGAAGCTTATACCGATTTTAATTTTGAAACCAACGTAAACGGCCCCTTTTTTGACCCGCTCCGCCCGGTAAATAATTCTCGGAATAATACAGGTGATAGTATTTTACCTCCCGCAAAACCAGCTTTTATATGGTATTCTTATGGAGAATCGCCTGATTTTAAACATTTGGGAACCGGTGGAAAGTCTCCTATTATCGGACCCGTTTTTCATTCCGGTTTAGTTAAGCAACAAACATCAGCTACAAAGTTTCCTAACTATTATGATGGAAAGCTTTTTATTGCCGAGTGGATGCGTGATTGGGTGAACGTGGTATCAATGGATGAGAACGGAAAGCTGGTTTCGATAGAACGTTTCCTACCATCAAGTAAGTTTGAACACCCTATTGATTTAGAATTCGGCCCTGACGGGAGTTTATATATTTTAGAGTATGGTACGGCTTGGTTTGCACAAAACAAAAACGCGCGATTGGTTCGAATAGAATATAACAAAGGAAACCGACCACCGGTAGCTCAAATCAAAGCCGACAAAGTTGTTGGGGCCGTGCCACTAACGGTCAATTTTACTGCTGCTAATTCTTTTGATTATGATAAGGGCGACAAATTAAGCTACCGCTGGAGCCTGGATCCAAGCAAAGGCACCAAGGCTTCCGGAAGCACTACAAAACACACTTATACCCGACCAGGGAAATATAAAGTTTTGGTTCAGGTAACAGATAATCATGGGAATGCCTCATCAAAAAGTATAACCATTGAAGCAGGTAATGAACTGCCAAAAGTCAACATTCAGTTTGCGCGAAACCAAACTTTCTATTGGCCCGGCCAGCCAATTAGTTACGAGGTAAAAGTGAACGATAAGGAAGATGGCGTTTTATCAAAGGGAATAAATGCGGCTAAAGTATTAACCACGGTTGATAAAATTGATATGGGCACTGATTTGACGTTCGTGTCGCAATACCAGGAAAAAGCCACCCAGAATTTCTTACATCCGGGTTTAACCCTGATAAACAAAAGTGATTGTAAGTCTTGCCATCAGCCGAATTCCCCTTCTATTGGCCCCAGTTTCAAACAAGTGGCAATCAAATACAAAGACGATAAAGATGCTACTCCAAAGCTGACTCAGAAAATTATAAAGGGAGGTGCCGGAGTTTGGGGACAAACTGCTATGTCTGCCCATCCGCAATTGAAAAATGAAGAGGCCGAAGAAATGGTTAATTATATTCTGAAAATGACTGCAGATAATGATACGAAGAATAGAATTCCAGTAAAAGGTTCATTTACTCCTGCTTCTGGCTCTAACGATAGCTACCTGTTTTCTGTAACCTATAAAGATAAAGGCGGATTTAAAGGGGTGTATCCTCAAACTGTAAAAGAGCTATTTTTATTGAGAAGCCCAACATTAAGAGCAATTAATTGCGACGATTATCTCGAAGTGCTTAAATACAATAACCAATTAGTGAACTTTGATAAGCCGGGAAGTTATATTGCTTTTAAAAATATCGACTTGAGTAATATAACCAGCGCCTGGTTTGCCGCATCGTCCAGAAACTTTGGAATATTTGAAATACATACGGGTTCGCCAAGCGGTCCGGTTATTAGCAGCATACAAATTTCACCACTAGCTGTAATTCCGAATCCGACCGACCAAAGTCATAAAGACCCTATTGATAAACCTGTAAAAGCAGCTGTTACAGCAGTTTCAGGTAAGCATGATATCTACATTGTTTATAGGAAATCTCCTGACGCTCTTCCGGGTGGTGAAGATAAAATCAATTTGGAGTGGATAAGATTTGAATGATACTATTTATCGACCAAAATGAAGCCTCAATACATTATAGAGGCTTCATCTTAGGAATTTTAATGACTAATTATTCTATCGTCTCAGTTAGATATTCAAAGATAGTTACCTCAGTATCATTATACTTTACCAATATTTCCAAATTGGTTTGATAGCTTAGAAATGTCATATATCGCTGACCGCTTATAAAGCCTGAAATGCTTTTCCAACATAGCGGAGGTTTTGGCCCGCAACCAGTTTTCTTTTTCTTAAATTCATTTGATATAGTAAAACTACAAGGCTTAAAGTACCTCGAGGTTTTAATTAATTTATTTTCTTGAGAGAGAAAATATAGAGCTTAAAAAAGTCCGGGAAGAACAAAGCTCAAAGAGCAATTGTAAAGGTATCAGCACTCACGAAGCTAATGGGGATGTTACTGGTTGACAAGAATTAAACAAAAGCCTCAGAATATCCGAGGCTTTTTGTTTTTTCGTCGGGGTGGCAGGATTCGAACCTACGACCTCCTGGTCCCAAACCAGGCGCGATACCGGGCTACGCTACACCCCGAATGGTACCTTCTTTTTTCTTATTAAATTAAATCAGATGTCGCTTCTGATAGTCGGGGTGGCAGGATTCGAACCTACGACCTCCTGGTCCCAAACCAGGCGCGATACCGGGCTACGCTACACCCCGATCGGTATCATTTTCTTTCTTTGAAAGAGCGCAAAGGTAGTAAAATACTAGCCCTTTGAAAATTTATTTAGTTTATTTTGCGAAGAGAGAGGGAATGAATTGTTTTAACTCATAGCCTCACAATCAGCACTTATATTTTTTAAGCCGTTAGAAGGCACCGAATAGGCACCTTCAAATTTGACAATAACGCTGAGCTTATTAATGGCAAATATAGAAAAAACTTAAAATATTAAAGCTACTTTATTTGCGTCTCAAACCATTGCAGGTACTCATTAGTTTGCGATACGGTAATAAGGAAGGTTGAGTATGATAGGTCTTTCCGCCTGGCGTTGAGGACATTGTGACGCTAATTTCGCCTGCATAAAAATGAACTGCCAACGGATGCGGTGCCATATCCTCGGCCAGATGTAATGATTTTAATTTTCCTCTGTCCCAGATTTTACTTCAACAGGTATGAGTTCTTCCATTCAAATGACCACCCATATGCAATTCAGCGGTGGATGTCTGCTTTTTTCTTACCCAAAAATTAAGACTGCTTAATGCATTAATTAGTAGCCAAAGTTCTTGTCAAACCAGATGTTCAATTAAAATACCCTGGTAAATTTTTTCAAGTCAATGGTTCCGAATGCCTCTTTTGTATTCCTGCAACATATGAGCATACTTGTATCAAGCACCTGTAAACGAGGAGATTTTAATAGAAAATATAGCACAAGCACAGATAGATGTTTATCGTTTTGGCTTATAACGGCGAATTGCTTTGTAAACTTTTTTCGCTATTTGCCTCGCTCCAGCATCATCGGGATGAACCCCGTCTGGTATATGAGCGTCATATCCTTTGAGCGCTTTTTGAAGATTGATTATTTTTAACTTTTCAGCCCTAGCAACTTTTTTAATCTTTGGAATAACTTCTCCTCTAACAATACTATCAGTTATCCCAAAATTATCTTTTACTACTGGTACGGGGTAGCATAACCAAATTCGTGGTTTAGATGGGAGATTCTTGAACTCTTGTATAAATGCCCGGTAGTCAGCTTCAAACTCAGAAGCGTGTTTCCAGTTTTGAGGTTTTGAATCGTTTGTTCCCAATTTGATAATCACAATATCTGGAGCAAATTCTTTGGCTTTTGTAAAGGACCTTTCTCTCCAATAGGGATCATCGCCTTTTTTCAACATCGTCTTTCCGCTAGCTCCCAGGTTTACTACTTCATAACTATCACCAAGCATCTCTTGGAGTTGATTAGGATAAGTGTTGCTTTTCTCTTTAACTCCAGCC
Source organism: Pedobacter sp. (assembly GCA_036399495.1). Taxonomy (GTDB): domain Bacteria; phylum Bacteroidota; class Bacteroidia; order Sphingobacteriales; family Sphingobacteriaceae; genus Paradesertivirga. Next base: position 4,330 of record DASWMZ010000192.1, on the reverse strand, counting down.
CCATAGGTAATGCTATTGCCTATGCAAGCCACCTTGATTTTTTGAGCGAAAGCCGGAGAAAGAAATAGGCTTAAAAAGAGTAAAGAAATGTATTCTCTCATGTTGTTTGATTTGAAAAGTAAAATTGCTTAAAAAATAGTTATCTAGTGTGCTTGGAAGCTTGAGAATTGAATTTCTAAAATTTTGTCCTACCGAATGTTTGATAAAGTAAGTGTTCAGCCGACAAAGTTAGATTGCCACTACATAAATGGAAGATGACTTCCCAACTCTAATGAAGAGTTTGGACCGGCAAAAGAAAAGTTATTACATATCGGGTTTTTAAACTAATTTCAGGTTTACAATTTATCATCCCGCACGCAGATTAAATATATTAATTGCTTCATTCCTCTTAAAACCATTATTTACAATGAAAAACTTCACCACTAAAACTCTTCTACTAGCGTTAGTACTAGCCACGATTTCCTCAACCACTGCATTTGCTCAATCTCAGCATGCACATGGTAGTAAAAAATCGGCTTCTGCAAAAACTAAATGGGTAAATGTCTTTGCTGAAAATTTAACAGATTCCGGGCTCGTGAATAAAAAAATGACGCTAAATGAATATACCTTAGCACCTGGTTTTGTCGACACAACCTCCCATCGGCATGGTGCCGAAGTTTTTATTTACGTTCTTGAAGGCGAATTTGAATATCGGTTAGGAAAAAATGAATCGAAAATTTACAAAAAAGGTGAAGTGGTGCATGAGCCGCCATATTCCCTTCACACCCTCGCTAAAAATCCAAGCACTACCGAACCGGCTAAACTCTTGCTTATGTTTCTTTTTACCGATGGTCCCGGAGCCCCAATTTATGTGAGAGAATATCGTGATAAGAAAAAATAGAAAATTTATCTATCTATACCTAGATAGCTCTCTTCTAACTATAAAATTAAGCTTGATTAATTATTGTAGGCCCTCGCCTCAAACTTTTCAATTTCTTCTTTTTTGAGGTTTTATCGCTATAAGATACTGCCTGTCTAGATTTGCAAAAAACCTGGCTTATAATCTCTTTAGCCTCCTGCACTGCATGATTGAATCGTATTGATAATCGTTAAAATCTGGTTCATTCTTTAGTAGCGGTATTTAGATGATTACCTACTTTATGTTTAGAAAGGAATTATTCAATTCCTGTTGCAATTAAAGCCTATAACAGCATAATCAAAACAAATCATGAGTTGATCCGGGTGCGGCAAAAATAATTTATTTAACTCTGTATTTGTTTTTACTGTGTCTCCCATTTCCTGAAATCATTTAAAACCAGTAAAAAGGTATTTTCCGTTTTGAAATAAGTATTTACCCACTATGATATGGCATTTTTGTTGCTGAAATTTGCACTACAAGGGATAATGGAAAATTGAAGTATGCAAAATAAGCTCACTACGTTTCTTTTACTGATCGATAGTCGTTTTCCCGACACGCAATATATTTGTCAATGCGAAGGCAGGATCAGGGTGCAGGTTTCAATAGCCGATAAAGTTGATCTTTTAAAAATTCGCTCTGGATCTTTGTATGGTATTTCAGAAGGAACCCTCTACCTTTTTGAAAATTTGACAAGTTTTATTTATGACACCTCTATTTTACTTATAGCTATTAAGTGGTATAAAAGAATAATACAAATCAGTGATCTGAAAATTGTAGGATGGAATTTAAGGTTATTTGAACAAGATTAGGAGAATACTTATGTGTAAACAATTTACAATACGCGAAAAATTAGACCTTTTGGAACTTACTGTCGAAATTGTTAACACGTATTCTGAACGAGTTTACTTGGTTCAACAACAGGTGAACAGCCTTCTAAATGTTGTAATTAATCTCGGTTTTGCTCAAGAAGGATACAAAGAAATACTTAAACATCTTAAAATTCTACAGGGTTTAATAGAAGCCAAAATCCATAAGAAAGAAGGCTATGAGGCTGTTATGCAGCAAGTAACTTTCGAGTATTAACAATTTAGCCTTCTTCTGTAAAATCCGACCGAGACAGGCTAAGGCAAGAAGGTATTATGTTTATTACATAGTTTACGCACTGCTCCTTATCGCGATATTATGGCAGAATGTTTCAACGAAGTCAACACTAATTTACATCGTAATCCTTATTCCGAAAAAGGCCCTTACCATTAAATTCCAAAAACAACTTTCGTTTTTATTTGTCTAAAATAAAAGTTAGGTTAGTCTAATTTAAATGTGAGACTAATCAAAAATAGCTTTATCTTTGACTATGAAAGTTTTTTTTACGGTTTTACTTTGGTTTGTTTCAACGCTATCGTTGGCCCAAAGCGATTCAACCAAGTTAGATTCCAGCATAAACGACATTAAATCAGATACTCTTGAGTTAGCAATAGAAAGTTCTAAAGCAGATTCGCTGCACAATAGCGTACAAACAGGCGCCCTTGAGATGATAGTTACTTCAGAAGGAAAACCAGTTGAGTTTGCTTCAATCAATCTTACAAACAGTAAATTTTCCGGTGTAGCAGATGACAAAGGCTATTTTAAGTTTTCGGGTATCCCCGTAGGAGATTACCAGTTAGTTATTTCTGCAGTTGGCCATGGGAAGTTAAAAGTGCAGGCAAGAGTAGTTGCAGACTCGGTGTCAAAAATCGTTGCAATCTATAGATCGGGCAGCAATTCTCTAAATGAAGTAGTAGTTACCGGAACGATGAAGGAAGTGGGCCGGATGGAAAGCACCGTACCGGTAGAAGTGTATTCCTCTGCTTTTTTTCGTAAAAATCCAACAGCTTGTGTTTTCGAATCTTTACAAAATATAAATGGGGTAAGGCCTCAATTGAACTGTAATATTTGCAACACTGGCGACATTCATATAAATGGCTTAGAAGGCCCTTATACCATGATTATGATAGATGGAATGCCAATCGTTAGTGGACTTTCATCAGTTTATGGTTTGTCTGGAATTCCAAATGCTTTGATAGAACGAATCGAAATTGTTAAAGGGCCGGCTTCATCGCTTTACGGTTCTGAGGCAGTAGGGGGCTTGATAAATTTGATCACCAAAAATCCTGCAAATGCCCCGGTATTCTCCGCCGATGTATTCACAACATCTTGGGGTGAGGTTAATAACGACATTGGATTTAAATTTAATGCGTTTAAAAAGGCAACAGTTCTCACCGGTTTAAATTATTTTAAATACGGCAATCCTATAGATAACAACAAAGATAATTTTACGGATGTTACGCTCCAGGATCGTATCTCTCTGTTCCAAAAATGGAACTTTGAACGGAAGGAAAAAAGGATATTCTCTCTTGCCGGTCGCTACAATTACGAAGACCGCTGGGGCGGAGATGTTACCTGGAACAAATCGTTCAGAGGCGGAAATCAGCGGTATGCCGAAAGTATTTATACAAAACGCTGGGAGCTTATTGGTAATTACCAATTGCCGGTAAAAGAGAAGTTACTTCTGGCAATGTCGTTCAACAACCACGATCAAAACTCAGTTTATGGTAACACGCCTTATTTAGCCAGGCAAACCATCGGCTTTTCGCAGCTAACCTGGGATAAAGAATTAAGTAACCATAGCTTACTTGTTGGAACGGCTCTTAGATACACCTTTTACGATGATAATACCCCCGGAACTGCCACCCAGACTTTAGAGAACCGTCCGGATAAAGTTTGGTTACCCGGCATTTTTATTCAAGATGAGATTTCAATAATGGAGAAACACAAAGTGTTGCTTGGAATGCGTTATGATTACAATTCGGTTCATGGTAATATATTCACGCCTCGTGTAGGGTATAAATGGAGCGTTAATGAAAATAATATTCTAAGATTTAATGCAGGTACCGGGTTTAGAGTGGTAAGCCTTTTTACTGAAGAACATGCAGCTTTAACAGGTGGGAGGGAAGTTGTGGTTACTGGCAAGCTTCAACCGGAGAAAAGCTATAATGCCAATATCAATTATTTGAAAAAAATCTATTTGCCTAACGAAAATTTTATTGGATTTGATGGCTCAATATGGTATACCCGATTTCAGAATCAGATCATACCTGACTATGAAACCGACGTAACTAAAATCATTTATAGTAATTTGGAGGGACATGCAATTTCTCGCGGTGTTAGCGCTAACATGGACTTTAATTTCTCAAATGGATTGAAGATGCTTGTCGGAGGATCGTATCTGGATGTGTATTCTAAAAAGACTAATCAGCCGAATATGAATAGTAAAAACCGACCATTTTTAACTGAACGATGGACAGGCACATGGTCTGTTTCCTATAAGATCAAAAAGCTGAATCTTGGAGTAGATTATACCGGAAACATTTATGGCCCGATGCGTTTACCAAC
>DASWMZ010000191.1:0-17561 GCA_036399495.1 Pedobacter sp. | reverse complement strand
TTAACCCTTGTCATTGCCACCAGAAAGATAAAGCGCAGGGAATCTCCTGTTATTTGACTGATGCTTCGAAAAGGTCTTCGGCTAGTGCTTCCAAACAGTGCAAAAAAAAACCGTCCCATAATTGCTTATGAGACGGCCTCTACATCTACCTATGAAAAACGTCCTTGGGAGGGACATGTATATCATTACAATATGAATGCCAATGCTTTTATAGCCTCTTAACCCACTTTTACGTAAAAGACCACCTCATTTTGCGAATATAAAGTCACATGTTGCTAATATTTTTTCAGTGATTATGTTTGCTAATAATTTTAGTATTATATTTGATGCCTAGTCGGTATTATGGTTAAGTTAAGTAATTCGGAAAAACTAAAGATATATACAAAGTATATAGGTCAGATGGTTATTTTAAAAGATAAAGATGCAGATGTTATTGACCAGGTGGCTAAATTAACAGGTATAAATTCCAAATCAATCCAAGTTACAATTCACAATCAGAGTAGATGGATTCCGTTATATGATGATTTTGAAATTTACGAAATTATACTTCTTTTAAAACCACTCAAAATGCTTACAGAAAAGATTAAGCAAACTGCTAACAATTTGCCCGTACAAAATTTTATAACTCAATATTATATTCAGCTTGGATTTGATATGCCCATGTTCTTTTCACCAGATCACCCTGACAATTGTAAATATGTTGCTGAATTAGGTTTAGCGACTTATGAAGAAGAATCTGTTATGTCTAATTTATACGCTTAAGTTATGCCAATTATCACCATTAAACATAACGGAACTGTTTATCAGAGAAAAATTGAACGCAATCCTAAAGGCATTTATATTATGTATTCAAAAGGAGTTCAATACTGGTTTATGAAAGATGCAAAGGTTAAAACTAACAATGGATGGCATTTGATAAATGGAACCAATCTACCAGATTTCATGATGGAATTAATCTCTAATGAGATGGAGTGTATAAACATAGAACTGAATGATGCCGGATGACGAAATCCCTCCTGAGCTCCATCGCTTTTCTATCTGGCTTTTGACCAAGTCTTCTTTACTTCTTTACCTTCGGTGGACTAATGTTATAAGTAGTTTAATATGGGATAAAAGGAAATCTCAAAGACAACCGCAAAAAAAGGGTCGAAATTATAATCTCGACCCTACATCTACCTATGAAAACGTCCTTGGGAAGGACAGCTTTATTAATACAAAATAAGTACCAACCTTTTCAATCGATGGTAAAGTCATTTTAAGCTAAAATTTATTCTCAAATCGAGAATTTTTAGCCACAAACTGTGAAATAACTTCTCAACATATTTAAAGTTTTATGAAAACAATTTAACTCATGCAGTAATAGTGCCAACAATTTGCGGTTTATACTTTATTTTAAATAAAAAAAGCCCTTATACGATGAAAATGTATGTTTGTTTCATATATTTATCAGAAATTAAAATAAAGGAAATCGCTCTCAAAATCTTTAATAAATTTTCGTTTTTCGGATCACTTTTCGTTAGCAAATTATTTAAGACTATCTCGATTTTTCCTTCCCAGAATGATCATTTAAAAAAAGGTAGATATGAAAAAAGTTCTCTGGTATCTCGGTTACGCCCTAATCGCATTCTTTTCTGTTTTTATTATTGCTTATGCTTTTGTTGAATCGTTTTTTGTAGAAAGCGATGATTTTCAAGACGCTCAATTTTTAAGATGCGAAGCAGAAAGATCTTACGATTTAGAGTCTAATGAAATTGTTGCGAGTTCAGATTCAATGGAAAATTCTTACGCTTAGAAGGCAAGGGTACTTTAATTGCTGTGTTTATCTGCCGATAGATACAGTTAAATAAAACCTTCACTTCTGTATCAACATTAAAATTTAATCGTTTTCTCTTCTTATTTTCTTTCTAAATTATTCTAATAATTTAAGATTCAAAATCGCAACTTTTCAATAACGCTTATTTTAGATAGTAATTTACACTTTTTTTAAAAATTAGGTGTCAGCTTTTAAAAGTTTTAATTCTCTTATCCAGATATTTCTAATAAAACATTATGGACTTCGACTTGAAGTTTTAATCCATGAAAAGAATCGGTTATACTTTTTCCATCTTATTGCATCCATCTATCCCGAATTTTCACCCCACACTTGTTGGAATCCGCTCATTGGTATGGCTTTAATTCATCGCTTTCCATTTCATATCAGTCCGGCTTTAAATCCAGCCCCATTCCAATAGGGCAATTTTATTTCCAGCATGGCTTTGCTGCCATCCATTAAAACTTCAGCACCGATGGGGCTTTTGCTCCATCACTTAACTGAGTAAAGCCGTGGTTTCCAAATAGCATTATGGCAAAAAAGCAGTGCCTTTTAAAAAAAAGTTATGAAATTCGTTGGTTGGTTTAGTCAGGTTTTTAAGTCAGCTATTCTAAATATATATCATATACCTACATGCAGAAAGTGTGATTCAAAAATATTAAACGGATTGTTAAAACCAATTGATTATTAATTGGTAAGGAACTTTTACATTAGAGAAAGGAGATGGAGGGGAATAATAATTAAAAGTAGCTTAAATATGTTTTTCTACTTCAGATATGTTTTTATCCTTTTTTAAGATAGGTCTGCTTTCATGATCGATGATCCGTTTTTTGTCTTCGGCTACAGGAAAAACAGGGTTTTCGTTTTCATCAACTTCTGGTGCATTTATAATATCATAGATCATCCATAAAAGTCCGACTATCATTACTGAAATTATTATTTGCATAAGGTTTACTATAGACACTTCTTTACGAAGGTTTATAATAAAAGTTACCTCATTTTAATATTTTATGCTGAGAACTAATAGAGAGAGGCTTCGTATTGTTACATTCGGAACCTCAAAGAGACCGAGCGGCCTAAAGCTTGAATAAATTCAGGATCGTAAAGATTGGTGCCCCCTTTTTGAACCCACACTTTGCGTTCGTCTTTTACCAAATCAATTGTTTCATTATTAATAACAACTTGTAACTCGCTAGTAGATTTATCAATCGAAGAACTATTATTTATGTGATATACATAGTCCTTGTCATTATAAGTAATTCTCATTGGTAGTCCCATATTAACTCTACGCTTATTATTATCATTTGTTCTAACGAATTATTCGCTAAGCTTATATAGGCGGGATTACTTTTTTCTTGGTCATAAAACACAAATAGTTCTGTTACAAGCAGAACTATTTGTGTTTTATGTTTAATTGGGGGAAAAAGAACGAGTGTTATTCAAGGTAGATTTGAATTTTATGCAACTTGCAGTCCACCGTCTTGCTTTGAACTTAGAGTTTTAATAATGTTGTTTTTAGCTGTTTTCAAAGAGTTCAACTCTTGTGATAAAAGTGATAATAATTGTTTATCAAACCTTTCACTTAATTTAATAATAGTTGGCTGAGTTTGCTTCTTCATAATCATGAGTTTTTAAGGTTATTGATTGTTCTCTTGTTTCGTTTCATCAGTATCACTTAAGTTGCCCTTTCGGCGCTCTGCTTCATGTTTCTGACGTAACAACTGTTCTAAATCTCTTTGATCCTCGGCATTTTCGGGGTTAGAAGGATTTTGCCAGTCCTGGCCCTTTTCTAATGCCTCATTTGGGATCTTTATTTTATTAACTACTGTCATATCGTGTTCGTTAACTGAGACGAATAGTTCTAATACCATACCAAATTTGTTGGGTTCTTCTAAAAGCTGCATTAATCGACGATTGAGTGATGATATCTAGATAAAATTATTTTATGCATTAGCTCTCTCATATATTATTGGTTTCATCAACACACAATTTCTACCGATAAATTTTCCAAAATGTCTGTATTTAAGGACAAACGTTATATGTTGATACTTTAGAAATGCCTGGGATAATTAGTTTTGTATATTGCTTACCAAATATAAATCTAGCATTAGAAGCATTAATGGCAGAAGTTAATTATAGTGAAGACAGTATTCGATCATTAGATTGGAAAGAACATATACGCCTTCGTCCCGGAATGTATATTGGAAAATTGGGTGATGGTTCTGCGTATGATGATGGCGTTTATGTGTTACTTAAAGAAATAATTGATAACTCAATTGATGAGTTTGTGATGGGTTCAGGTCGAAATATCGAGATCAATATTTCGGAGCATAAGGTTTCGGTAAGGGATTTCGGTAGGGGTATCCCGCTAGGTAAAGTAATAGATTGTGTATCTAAAATAAACACCGGCGGAAAGTATGATTCAAAAGCCTTTCAGAAATCAGTAGGCTTAAATGGAGTGGGAACGAAAGCTGTAAATGCTTTGTCATCAACTTTCATTGTGCAATCTTATCGGGATGGTAAAACTAAAATTGCCGAATTTTCGCAGGGCGAATTAGTGAGAGATGAACCTGAAAAAGAGACTACTCAACGAAATGGAACGGCCATAAACTTTATTCCTGACGATTCTATCTTCCGGCATTACCGTTACATTCCTGAATTTATCGAAAACATGATCTGGAATTATGTCTTCCTTAATTCCGGCCTGGTCATAAACTTCAACGGTAAAAAATATTTTTCTGAGCGGGGTTTGCATGATTTGCTCGCAAAGAATACCGATGCGGATAATATTCGCTATCCAATTATCCACCTAAAGGGTGAAGACATAGAACTGGCCATGACCCATGGGCAGCAATATGGCGAAGAATACTATTCTTTTGTAAATGGACAGCATACCACTCAAGGCGGAACACACCAGGCCGCATTCAGGGAGGCGGTAGTTAAAACGGTTCGTGAGTTTTATAAAAAAGATTACGATGCTGCAGATATCCGAGCATCAATTGTAGCCGCTATCGCGATAAAGGTACAGGAACCCGTTTTCGAATCTCAAACTAAAACTAAGCTCGGTTCCCAAAACGTTGGTCCGGAAGGGCCTTCTGTCCGTGGTTTTATTAACGATTTTATCAAGAAAGCACTAGACGATTACCTTCACCAAAATCCCGCAACGAAAGATGCTTTAGAAAAACGAATCTTACAATCAGAGCGGGAGCGGAAAGATATTGCCGGGATAAAAAAACTCGCAAATGAGCGGGCAAAAAAAGCCTCTCTTCACAATAGAAAATTACGCGATTGTAAACTTCATTTTGAAGATACACATGAGCGGAAACAGGAAACTACATTATTCATTACCGAAGGTGATTCGGCCAGCGGTTCGATTACAAAGTCGAGAGATGTAATGACACAGGCTGTTTTCAGTTTAAAGGGAAAGCCCTTAAATTGTTTTAGCCTCACCAAAAAGGTTGTTTATGAGAATGAAGAGTTTAACCTGTTACAGCACGCTTTAAATATTGAAGATGGTCTGGAAGGATTGCGATATAATAACATTGTAATAGCAACAGATGCCGATGTTGACGGAATGCATATTCGATTGTTGATGATGACCTTCTTCCTGCAATTTTTTCCTGATCTGGTGAAAGCAGGGCACGTCTCTATTCTGCAAACGCCTTTGTTTCGGGTGCGGAATAAGAAAGAGACGATTTACTGTTATAACGAAGAGGAGAAGAATAACGCTATTAACAAACTTGGAGGAAAGCCTGAAATAACCCGATTTAAAGGATTGGGTGAAATCTCTCCGGACGAATTTGGTTTATTTATAGGGAAAGATATCAGGCTTGAACCGGTTATTCTAAAAGACGCGAACATTCATGCGCTGCTTGAATATTTCATGGGTAAAAATACGCCCGACAGACAGCAACATATTGTTAAGAATTTGCGGGTGGAAAAGGATGATGCTCAATTTGGAGCGAGCGCCGAGACAATTACGGAAACAGTAGATGAAGATAATTTTGCAGCTTAATTTGCTTTCATGAATCTAACTAAAAAAGGCGGAGTTTAATTCCGCCCTTTTTAGTCCAGATATAAGCGTTATACAAATTCGCTGGATACGTTAGTTATTTTCCAGCCCTTATTGGTTTCTGCCATTGTTACATAATTTATTCTTGAGAATGAATCATACTTCATAGTTACTTTCACGATGGCTTGTGTGGTACTTTGTTGTACTATAGAATGTTCGGTCACACAATTCTGACTGATATTTCCAGTGCTTTTCATCATGCTTAACATCTCAGATCGAGAATAATTGATAATTTTCTTCCCCCTGTTAACTGTAAATTTCACATCGCTGTCTAATATCTCTGCGAAGGCTTTTACTTTACCGGAGGTTATAGCATCAATATAAGTCTGAAGTGCATAATCCATTGTGAGCTTTTGCGATTTTGGATCTTCCCCTGCAAAGGAGCTTAAAGAAATAGCGATAAAAGTGGTGGCGAGCAAAGATTTTAAAGTTTTCATGTTTGTGATTTTGTGAGTTCTTTTAGGATATGACGCAGCCACATCTGCATTGTTACACACAAAGTTTTATGAATGAATTATTTAACATGTTTAAACAAATCGCAAGAACTGCGATAAAAGAATTCTTAAAAGAATATTACTGAACCATTTTATTTGCGCACGTAGAACTCGCAAACGCTTCTGGTTTGGCTTTAAAAACAAAACCCATACTTAAAATATAACCCATAGCTTCGTGCAAGGCTTGGTTAGATTTAAACATCGGATTGGTATTAATATCAGCATGAACTTCTAAATCCACATCATATAGGTCGAGCAAATCGCAAAGCGCATAGGCCGTTTCGATTGACTTCTGGACTTCGGTAAGCATTCTTTCTTTAATGCTCATTTTCTTACTGCTTTTTTCCTGGTGGATAAACATAAAAGCACCTTTCTTTTCTCTTAAAAAAACGATGACTGTAGCAAAATCTGTGTAGCTGCCTTTAACCTGTGAATCGGTGCCTATACATACTTTGAGTTTGTTACCTAAATTATATTCTCTTTCGATAGCCAGTTCAACTTCTTCTAAAATTGGAATAGTAATAAGTTCGCCACTAAATTTTTTCCAGTTCATAAGAATATATTAGTTTAAATCATCTTATAAGAATCGCCGCGAGGCTGAATTGTGCTTTCTTAAAGATAGGCGATTATAGATTAGAATCATATTAATTTCTGGTTAACATATTAACAATCAGGTAGGATAGGCAATTTAAACTACGTAAAACAATTTAAATTGTTTTACGTAAGAGTCTCTGACCTGTAATAAGTATCGGTTTTAATATCTCTCAAATGAAATCTAAAGTCTATTTGCCGCTGCTAATCGCCTTGTTTGTTTTTGGCCTGGCTTCATGTAAAAAAAATAAAGATCCTGAACCTATAAAGGAAGAGGTGTTTTTAGATACTGCCTATAGCAGCAATGAAGAAAATACTATGGATGTTTATCTTCCTTTAAAAAGGAGTGATTCTACAAAAGTTATTTTTTTACTGCATGGCGGCTCGTGGGCAACTGGTGATAAAGATAGTTTAACACAGCTGGCAGTTTTTCTTAAAGATAAAGGCTTTGCAGTGGTGAACATGAATTATCGTTTAACCGGTACAAATCCTGCCAATATTCATCCTGCGCAGCAGAACGATATTAAAGCTGCTATAAATTTTGTGGCTTCGAAAGCTTTTAACTGGCATATTTCCTCAGATAAATATGGAATGCTGGGGGTTAGCGCAGGTGCGCATCTGGCTTTGCTTTATACCTATGCCTACAATACTAACAACAAAATTAAGACGGTAGCGTCATTATCTGGACCAACCAATTTTACTGATCCGCGAGGAATTGGATTTCCACAGGCTGCAGCTGTTGCTGCATTGCTGGGCGCTTCTTTTGAGGCAAACCCAACACTTTATCGCGAGGCCAGTCCGCTCTCAAAGGTTAATTCATTATCAAAGCCAACCCTAATTATTCATGGTAACTTTGATTCGGTTGTTCCGGCACACCAGGCAACAGATTTGTACGCAAAGCTGAATCTGTTTAATGTGAAATCGGACTTGTTACTATATAACACCGGTCACGATCTGTATAATGATGCGAATAAGCAGGAAATACTAAATAAGATTACTTCGTGGTTTTCTGGAAATATCAAATAACAAAAAGGGAAATAAAATTTCCCTTTTTGTTATTTGGCGTTACAAAACCAGCTTCTTATATTTAATGCGCTTGGGTGCTAAATCTCCAAGCCTTTTCTTTTTGTTTTCTTCATAGTCAGAATAGTTTCCTTCAAAGAAGTACACCTGTGATTCACCCTCAAAGGCGAGTATGTGCGTGCATATCCGGTCTAAAAACCAACGGTCGTGGGAAATGATTACGGCGCAACCGGCAAAGTTTTCAAGTCCTTCTTCAAGGGCTCGTAATGTGTTTACATCAATATCATTGGTCGGCTCATCCAGAAGCAAAACGTTCGAATCTTTCTTCAACGTGATAGCTAAGTGCGCTCTGTTACGTTCTCCACCCGAGAGCACACTCACTTTTTTCTGCTGATCTGCTCCGTTGAAGTTAAACTTGGAAACGTAAGCTCTGGAGTTTACCGGCTTATTACCCAATAAAATTGTTTCATTTCCCCCTGTAATGTTTTCCCAAACCGATTTCTCGGGATCAAGGTCATTATGCATTTGGTCGACATAGCCTAGAGCTACCGTTTCACCAACTTTAAATGTTCCAGCATCAGGAGTTTCTTGCCCGGTAATTAAACGAAATAGCGTTGTTTTACCGGCACCATTTGGTCCGATAATCCCAACAATCCCGGCAGGAGGTAAGGTGAAGTTCAAATTGTCGAACAGTACTTTATCGCCGTAGGCCTTACTTACCTGATTGGCTTCAATTACGATATTTCCTAAACGGGGTCCGGGTGGGATGAAAAGTTCTAATTTGTCTTCGCGCTCGCGGCCTTCTTCCGAAGCCATCTTCTCATAGTTAGCCAAACGTGCTTTCGATTTTGCGTGACGTGCTTTCGGCGCCATCCGAACCCATTCTAGTTCGCGCTCTAAGGTTTTCTGACGTTTGCTTTCTGTCTTTTCTTCCTGCGCTAAGCGTTTAGATTTTTGGTCAAGCCAGGAAGAATAGTTCCCTTTCCATGGAATGCCTTCCCCGCGATCTAATTCCAATATCCAACCGGCTACATTATCTAGAAAATATCTATCGTGCGTTACAGCAATTACAGTCCCTTTATATTGCTGAAGATATTGTTCCAACCAGTCAATAGATTCTGCATCTAAGTGGTTGGTAGGCTCATCAAGTAATAAAACATCGGGTTCTTTTAATAATAGTCGACACAATGCTACGCGGCGGCGTTCCCCTCCTGACAAAATGGCAATTTTGCTTTCTGGATCAGGAGTGCGCAATGCATCCATCGCTCTTTCAAGTTTAGAATCAAGCTCCCAAGCGCCGCTGGCATCAATTTTATCCTGGAGTTCACCTTGGCGGGCTAGAAGTTTGTCCATTGCATCGGCGTCTTCATATACCTCAGGCAGGCCAAATTTTTCATTAATCTCTTCGTACTCTTTTAAGATTGAAGTGGTTTCTGCAACGCCTTCTTCTACTATTTCTCGTACAGTTTTTTCTGGGTCAAGTTCCGGCTCCTGAGATAGATATCCAACTGTATAGCCTGAAGAGAATACGACATCTCCCTGGTAAGACTTATCTAAGCCTGCAATAATCTTTAGCAAAGACGATTTACCTGACCCATTGAGACCGATTACCCCAATCTTTGCTCCATAGAAAAATGATAAGTATATATTCTTTAAAACCTGTTTCTGTGGGGGATAAATTTTACTTACCCCAGCCATAGAAAAAATTATTTTTTCGTCTGCCATTTTTGCTTGTAGTTGAATTCCAAATATCGGGTTTTTGATTAATTGATCTAATTTTTTATTATCTTATGGCTTGGGAAACTATTTTCGCCTCAATGGCGTAATTGTTGATAAAATATTACTGATTAGAGCGGCCGATTTATGAAACAAATTTATAGATTAGGGCGTTCAAGGACGAAGAAAGGTTATAAAATGGAAGCTAAATTTTCACCACGTGTTAAAGACGTAATTTCTTACAGCAGGGAAGAAGCATTGCGCTTGGGACACGATTATATTGGCACCGAACATTTATTGCTAGGCCTCATTCGCGAAGGCGATGGCATGGCAATCAAGATATTGAAAGCACTTGGAGTTGATACTGCACGCTTACGCCGGTCTATTGAAGATGCGGTTAAAGGTACCAATAGTACAACAGTTAACTTGGGGAATATTCCCCTTACCAAGCAAGCAGAGAAGGTGCTGAAAATCACGTATCTGGAAGCAAAAATTTTCAAAAGTGATGTGATTGGAACAGAGCATTTGTTATTGTCAATCTTGAGAGATGATGATAATATTGCTTCACAAATTTTACTACAGTATAACATAAATTACGACGTGTTTAAAGCAGAAGTAGAACAAAATAAAGATGGCTTCCGTGATGAACTTCCGGGTTCTGCAGCCGGAGACGATGATTTTCGTGAAGAAGAATCTTCATTCAGTCAGCCCAAGAAAGTATCAGATATTAAATCTAAAACTCCGGTATTAGACAATTTTGGCCGCGATCTGACCAAAGCTGCCGAAGACGGTAAGTTAGATCCAATTGTAGGTCGTGATAAAGAAATTGAGCGTGTGTCTCAAATTCTCTCACGTCGTAAAAAGAACAATCCGATCTTAATCGGTGAACCGGGTGTTGGTAAATCGGCTATTGCCGAAGGCTTAGCACTAAGAATTGTACAGCGCAAGGTATCTCGTGTATTGTTTAATAAACGAGTTGTTACCCTGGATTTGGCTTCTTTAGTGGCCGGTACAAAATACCGCGGTCAGTTTGAGGAGCGCATGAAAGCGGTGATGAATGAACTTGAAAAATCACCCGATGTAATTTTGTTTATTGATGAGATACATACAATTGTAGGTGCTGGCGGAGCTTCGGGTTCATTAGATGCCTCGAACATGTTTAAGCCAGCCCTTGCACGTGGAGAGATTCAATGCATTGGTGCTACAACTTTAGATGAATATCGTCAGTACATTGAGAAGGATGGTGCGTTAGATCGTCGTTTCCAAAAGGTTATGATAGAGCCTGCTACTCCTGATGAAACCATCGAAATTCTTAACAGAATTAAAGAGAAATACGAGGAGCATCACGCTGTAACATATACGCCGGAAGCAATTAATGCTTGCGTGGCTCTTACTTCGAGATATATCACCGACAGGTTCTTACCTGATAAAGCGATTGATGCCTTAGATGAATCGGGCTCTCGCGTTCACCTTACTAATATTCATGTTCCCCAGGAAATAATCGATATTGAACAAAAGATCGAGGAGATTAAGGTTGAAAAGAATAAAGTTGTTCGCAGTCAGAAATATGAGGAAGCGGCCAAACTGCGTGACACAGAAAAAAACTTATTAGAAGAATTAGATCGTGCTAAAACTTCATGGGAGTCCGAAACACGTACAAAACGCTATACGGTTACTGAAGATAATGTTGCTGAAGTAGTTTCCATGATGACCGGTATTCCGGTACAGCGCGTGGGTCAGACCGACAGCATGAAACTTTTGGCGATGCCTGAGTTAATTGCAGGTAAGATCATCGGTCAGGAAGAAGCGATCAAGAAACTTACTAAAGCAATTCAACGTACCCGTGCCGGATTAAAAGATCCTAAAAAGCCTATTGGTTCATTCATTTTTCTTGGACCGACCGGGGTTGGTAAAACTGAGCTGGCAAAAGAACTTGCCCGATTTATGTTTGATAGCGAGGATGCACTAATTCAGATTGATATGAGCGAGTACATGGAGAAATTCGCTGTATCACGCTTAGTTGGAGCGCCTCCGGGATATGTAGGATATGAAGAAGGTGGGCAGTTAACTGAAAAAGTTCGCCGAAAACCTTATGCTGTAGTTCTTTTAGATGAGATTGAAAAAGCTCACCCTGATGTTTTCAATATTCTTTTACAAGTATTGGATGAAGGTCAGCTAACGGATAGTTTAGGAAGGAAAGTAGATTTCCGTAATACGATCGTGATCATGACATCTAACATTGGTGCACGCCAGTTGAAGGATTTCGGCCAAGGGGTTGGATTTACAACGTCAGCGAAAGCACTACAAGCCGAAACACACTCAAGAGGTGTAATTGAGAATGCTCTAAAACGTGCGTTTGCTCCAGAATTCTTGAATAGAGTAGATGATGTGATAGTGTTCAACGCTCTTTCTAAAGAAGACATCTTTAAAATTATTGATATTGAGTTGAAGGCGTTGTTCTCAAGAGTTACTGCTCTTGGGTATTCGGTAACACTTACTGAAGCAGCTAAGGATTATATCGCCGAAAACGGGTATGATGCAAACTTTGGTGCCCGTCCGTTAAAACGTGCAATTCAGAAATTCCTGGAAGACCCGATTGCAGAAGAAATTCTCAAGGGCGAATTAGTAGATGGTGATGTTCTTGAAGTAGACTTTGATAGTGAGGCCAAGGAAATCAAGATCGCCCGAAAGCTTCCCGGAAAGAAAAAGAAGGAAGAGAAGAAAGAAGAATAATAACTTTGTTCTGATAATAATTAACCCGGCCGAAGCCGGGTTTTTTGTTGCCTTAAAATTCATAAGCCATACTGAGATTTGAAATCAGCCCTATTATAATTTAGGCTGTGTGGGTAATTACATCATGCAAAATTTCTGAAAACTACTATATTTACCATTCCCAGAGTTTTGCTAAAGGATGAGTGAAGAATCACTAGACCACAATTTCGAAAACGAAGATAAATTGCATAATGTAACGTCCCTTAGCGGTTTGTATGAGAACTGGTTTTTGGATTACGCTTCTTATGTAATACTCGATCGTGCTGTGCCACATATTAATGACGGTTTAAAGCCCGTTCAGCGACGTATTCTTCATTCTTTAAAAGAGCTAGATGACGGGCGTTTTAATAAAGCAGCTAACGTTATCGGTAATACCATGAAGTATCATCCGCATGGAGACGCTTCAATTGGTGATGCGATGGTGCAAATTGGCCAAAAGAATTTGCTGATTGATACTCAGGGTAACTGGGGAGATCCGATTACCGGAGATTCTGCTGCAGCGGCGAGGTATATTGAAGCTAGGTTGTCGAAATTTGCAAATGATGTTGTATTTAATCCGGACACAACCATTTGGCAAAATAGTTACGATGGGCGAAACAGAGAACCAATAACGCTTCCTGTTAAGTTTCCCTTACTTCTCACTCAAGGTGCAGAAGGTATTGCAGTTGGGTTAGCAACCAAAATACTTCCACATAATTTCTTGGAACTTATTGATGCTTCGATTGAGGTGTTGAAAGGAACAAGGCCAAATTTGCTTCCCGACTTTCCAACAGGCGGCATGGCCGATTGTTCTGCCTACAATGAAGGGCAAAGGGGTGGAAAGATTCGTATCCGTGCAAAGATTATTGAAAAAGATAAAAAGACACTTACTATTACTGAAGTTCCTTTTTCAACAACAACCGGTAGTTTGATTGATAGTGTTGTTTCGGCAAACGATAAGGGTAAAATTAAGATCCGAAAGATTGAAGATAATACCGCGCAAAACGTAGAAATCGTTATTCACCTTGCCCCGGGTATTTCTCCTGACGTTACCATCGACGCACTGTATGCTTTCACTGATTGTGAAGTTTCGATTTCTCCGAATACTTGTGTTATAAGAGATGATAAACCTCAATTCTTAAGTGTAAATGATATTCTCATTTCGAATACAGAGTACACAAAGAATTTGCTTAAACGCGAACTCGAAATTCGACTCGCTGAGTTGAAGGAAAAGATATTTTTCAGTAATTTATTGAAGATATTTATCCAGGAAGGGATGTATAAACACCCTGACTACGAAAACTCTGGCGCCTTTGAAATGGTTATAGAAGTTCTTGATCGCTTATTTGAACCATTTTTTTCTGAATTTTATCGTAAGATTCTTCCCGAAGATTACAAAAAGCTCATTGATAAACCAATGAGTAGTATCACCCGCTTTGACGTTAAGAAATCAGACGAGCAGATGAAATCGCTGGAAAGCGAGATTAAGGAAATTAATAAACATTTAAAACACCTTACGGATTACACTATTGCCTGGTTCGAGCGAATCAGAGAAAAGTATGGAAAGGATCGAGGTCGCAAAACCGAACTGAGAACGTTTGATAGGGTAGAGGCCTCTCAAGTTGCTCTCGCGAATGTGAAGCTTTACGTAAATCGTACTGATGGATTTATTGGTTCGGGCTTGCGAAAGGATGAATTTGTATGCGATTGTTCTGATCTGGATGAGATCATCGTTTTTAGAGAAGACGGACGTTGCATAATTACTAAAGTTCAGGATAAAATATTTGTTGGGAAAGATATCTGGCACGTTGCCGTGTTTAAAAAAGGCGATGAGCGTACTATTTATAATATGATATATCGCGACGGCCAATCAGGTGCGTCTTTTGTGAAGCGCTTTGCGGTATTAGGCGTGACCCGCGATAAGGAATACGATTTAACAAAAGGGTCAAAGGGTTCGAAGCTATTATATTTCACTGCCAACCCAAATGGCGAAGCTGAAGTGGTTACCATACAGCTTAAGCCACATTCTAAACTCAGGAAACTTCAATTTGAGATCGACTTCGCTGAGATTGCCATCAAGGGACGTAGTTCTATTGGAAACACCGTTTCCAAATATCCCGTCAAAAAGATAGTGCTTAAATCAAAAGGTGTTTCAACTCTGGCAGGAAGAAAGATTTGGTATGATGACATATTAAAACGCTTGAATGCAGATGGTCGCGGGAAATATCTTGGAGAATTCGACGGTCCGGATAAGATCCTGACTGTTTTGAGCAACGGTGTATACGAACTGACTTCATTCGACCTAAGCAATCATTTCGATGATAAGATGATTTTGATCGAGAAGTATGATCCCGAGAAGGTTTTTACAGTAGTGCACTTTGACGGCAAATCGAAGCTCCATTATGTTAAACGGTTTTTATTTGACGATACTCCGGTTGGAAAGTTCAGCAATATTATTAATGAAGAGCCTGGCTCTAAAATGATATTGATTTCAGGAGCAGCGCAACCGATTGTAAAGCTAGAATCTTTGAAAGGGAAAAGTTTAACACCTGAGATTTCAGAGATCAACTTGGCCGACCTGATAGACGTTAAGGGAATGAGGGCGCAAGGCAATCGTTTAACACCTAATGAGGTAAAAAGTATTGAATTAATTGCTGAGCATGATGACGAAGAAGACGTTCCGGATCCGATAGCAGAAGTTTCACTCGAAGAAATAGTGAAGGAAGAGAAGTTAGAATTAGAAGCTGAGAAAGAAGTTACAGGTGCTGATAATACCGAGGCTGACGACGTATCTGAAAGTAAGACAAAGACTGAAACTCAATCGGAAGAAAGAGCTGAGAAACCTAAGCCAGCAAAGAAAGTTGACTTCGAAATCACTAATCCCGATGATATCGAAATTGACGAGAAGGGGCAGTTAGGCTTGTTTTAAATCTTAATTCTATAGAGAGGTCAAATTGAGGATGCCTCGTCAGTTTGACCTCTTTTTATTTTAGGCACACTGTGCAATTCAGATCAGGAGAAGAATTACAATAATTCAGGCTTGATTTTTTCCTTGAAGTTTTCTGCAAACTTTGCCAGCTTCGGCCGGATTACGAATGAACAATAAGACTGTCCGGAGTTTCGATTAAAATAGTTCTGATGATAATTCTCTGCCTCATAGAACTCAGATATGGGCGAGATCTCCGTCACAATTACTCCCTCAAAAACTAAATCCTTTGTTAACGTGTCGATCATTCTTATCGCGGCATCTTTTTGATCCTGATTATGATAAAAGATTACTGAACGATATTGAGTACCGATATCATTACCTTGCCTATTTAATGTTGTTGGATTATGGGTTTTAAAAAATATAAGCAGCAGTTCTTCGAATGAAATAACCGAAGGATCATAATCAATTTGTATTACTTCTGCATGGCCTGTATCGCCATTACAAACAGCTTCATAAGTGGGGTTTTGTACTTGTCCTCCCATATATCCAGAAGCAACATAAGATACGCCTTTCAATGACAAAAAAATGGCTTCGGTACACCAGAAACAACCACCCCCAAAAGTCGCTGATTCCATAGGATTCTTGTGGTTTTCTTTATTCATATCATTCTTAATATTCTACATAAAATTAATCCTTTAAAAATGGCGTTAAGTCATTACATCGTTATAAATATCTTGCCGTAAGTTTTATAGTTAAGCTCATCTTAAGCGTAGTCCTTATTCTCGCCAAATAAAATTTATTCAAATTATATACTTTGTTATTAACTTTATCCGATAAACATTTCTTAGATAATCAAATGAAACCATCATGAGCATACCTCTGGCAAACCAAGATAATATGCTCATGATCGCTTTATAACCAATGAAAAACAATTGTATTCAAATGAAAATTAACCTTTTATTAATCGCCGTATTACTTATGGGAATTGGCCCTTCGTATGGGCAATCATCAAATAAAGACTGGAGGTCACTTTTCAATGGAAAAGATTTTACCGGTTTTAAGCAGCTAGGTGGAAAAGCCAAGTATGAAGTCAGGAATGGCGTAATTGTAGGTTCAACAGTAAGGAATACACCGAATTCGTTTATGGCGACTATAGAAACCTATGGAGATTTCTTTTTAGAATTAGAGGTGATGGTTGATACTTCCATGAATTCTGGGATTCAGTTTAGAAGCTTAAGTACTCCGGATTACAAAAATGGAACTGTGCATGGATATCAAATGGAAGTTGATCCATCAAAACGTGCATGGAGCGGCGGCATTTACGATGAGCAGCGCCGAGGCTGGCTTTACCGATTGGAACAAAATCCGAAAGGGCAAAAAGCATTTAAAAATAATGCCTGGAACAAATACCGGATAGAATGTATAGGAAATACAATAAGAACCTGGGTAAATGGTGTGCCTACGTCGCATTTAATTGACGACGTAACGTCAAGAGGTTTTATAGCGTTGCAAGTGCATGGTATTGATGCGGCGCATGCTGAAGGTACTGAGGTTAAGTGGCGTAACATTCGCATAAAAACTAAAAATTTAAAGCCATCACCTTATGATGATATTTTTGTGGTGAATCTTGTAAAGAATAACCTTTCGGCTCAGGAGAAGGCAAATGGTTTCAGATTGTTGTGGGATGGAAAAACTACTGAAGGATGGCGTGGTGCCTACAAAGCGGAGTTTCCATCTGGCGGCTGGAAAATTAGCGATGGTGTTTTAAATGTCGAGAAATCCAACGGTGGAGAATCTACCAATGGCGGTGATATCGTGACTAAAGAAGAGTTTAAAGCTTTTGAACTGAAATTTGATTTCAAATTATCAGAGGGAGCAAATAGTGGTGTTAAATATTTCGTTACTGAATCTGAGGGAAACAAAGGGTCTGCAATCGGTTTGGAATATCAGCTATTAGATGACGATAAACATCCTGATGCAAAAATGGGAAGAAATGGGAATCGTACCCTGGCTTCACTATATGATCTAAAAACTTCAAATAAGATTCCGGCATCGCGTAAAAAAATAGGAGAGTGGAACCAGGGCGTGATTAAAGTTTCTCCAAATAACCAAGTCGAATATTATCTTAATGGGTTTAAAGTGCTGGAGTATACTCGAGGATCAAAAGAGTTTTTA
>DASWMZ010000190.1:0-8481 GCA_036399495.1 Pedobacter sp. | reverse complement strand
CGAAAGGAGGGCAGGTCTTCAAAAAAGCAACTTCAGAAGGCAAAATAGTTCGCGACTCGATGGGAGAGAAAGACAAAAGGCGTGAACTCAAATCATACATGAATGATCAGGGATATAAGCCTCAGGCGGAACTTATTGAAGAATTAATTAGTGCGAAAATCCTCAGGGCCGCTTATTCTGAAAACCAGCTGAGGGAAGTACTTGCCGATTTTTGGTTTAATCATTTCAACGTTTCTTTAACCAAACCTGATGTACGGCCTTTTGTAACGGGATTTGAACGGGATGTAATACGCCCGAATGTATTTGGGAAATTTAAGACTATGTTACTCCAAACAGCGAAATCGCCCGCTATGCTTGCCTATCTCGATAATGCAAAGAGCTCTGCTGTAAAAGAATATTCAAATTCATCAGTTAGAATGCGAGAAGAGCGAATGAATAAATTAGAAATGAATTCTCAAAAGCTCAATGTTAATGGAAAGGTAAAAAAGCCAAAGTCCCAGGGACTCAACGAAAATTACGCACGTGAGGTTATGGAGCT
Source organism: Pedobacter sp. (assembly GCA_036399495.1). Classification (GTDB taxonomy): domain Bacteria; phylum Bacteroidota; class Bacteroidia; order Sphingobacteriales; family Sphingobacteriaceae; genus Paradesertivirga. The sequence continues at coordinate 7,943 of DASWMZ010000190.1, read as the reverse complement.
GCACACTTTAGGGGTTAATTCAGGATATACACAAAGTGATGTTACTCAGGCGGCAAGATTACTTACGGGTTGGAGCATCCGAAGAAAGAATCCCGGAAACGGTAATATGAACCCATCGGAGAGCAATCGGAAAATCAATTCCCGGGAGGGAGAATTTATTTTTTTAGCCGGCAAGCACGATTTCGATGAAAAGAATGTGCTTGGAGTTGTTTACCCTAAAGGAGTTGGATATCAGGAGGGTGAAAACTTTCTAAGTTTTTTGGCGGAGCATCCCGCTACAGCAAACTTCATTTCCGGTAAACTGGCACGAAGATTTGTATCCGATAATCCTCCGGAGTCGCTCATTAAAAAAATGGCCGCCAAATTCCTGGAAACAGAAGGTGACATTGCTCAAGTGATGACCGAAATGGTGACGGCACCTGAATTCTGGAGTGCTGAGTCTGTTCGCAAGAAAACAAAATCTCCTTTCGAATTGGCTATTGGTTCGATTAGAGCAATGGATGTCGAAATCAATAATCCGTATCCTTTATATCAATGGATTACTAAAATGGGTCAAAAGCTCTATTATTACCAGGCACCAACCGGGTTTCCGGATAATGCCCGGCATTGGATCAATTCGGGAGCTTTGCTCAACAGGATGAACTTTGGATTAGCATTGGCTTCAGGCCGAATTAGGGGTACAAAGGTGAATCTTGGAGTACAGGGGAAAACAAAAAATACGGAGCAGCTTGATCAAATACTTAAAGATTATTGTGAACGGCTGCTGCCTGAACAAGACTCTGATGCGGGGTTTAAGAAATTATTGACGATTCTCAATGATCCGGAGTTGATGAAGCAGCTTCATGCAAGCTCTGAAAACAGCCCAACAGATTCAATGCAGGATGAACAACTTCAGAGCATGAAACCAGGGAAAGGGAAGAAAAAGCACTCGGAAGACAACATAAATTATCCAGGTAAAAACTCTGTACATGCCTCGGTAGTTGGCCTTATAATTGGCTCACCTGAGTATCAAAACAAATAGAACATTTTATGACAACTCGAAGGGCTTTTATAAAATCAGGTGGTCTGGCACTCTTTGGAATCGGGATTGGTGGCATCCCCTTGTTTTTAACAGAGGCCGTTGCCCAGATAAATCCGCCAGGCCTTTTTAAGCGAAAAAAAATTTTAGTAGGAATTTTTCAAAGAGGTGCTATGGACGGACTAATGGCAGTGACACCCTTTAGTGATAATTATCTGAAGGCTGCCCGGCCTAACCTTTTCCTTAGTCCGGATAAATCAGGAGCAAGAAAACCACTAACCGACCTCGACGGGAACTTTGGATTGCATCCTTCCATGAAAGCCTTCGAACCTTATTTCCGAAATAAAAATCTGGCTATTGTTCATGGGATTGGATCGCCGAATAAAAGCCGCTCACATTTTGATGCGCAGGATTATATGGAGTCTGGCACACCTTTTAAAAAAGGAACCGAGAGCGGTTGGCTTAATCGTGCTGCCGCATTAATTCACAATGACTCTCCAACACCTTTTCAAGCGGTGAGTTTAACTTCTTCGCTACCGCGATCTTTGTATGGCAAGCACCGAGCTTTAGCGATAAATAATATCAATAATTTTAATGTTCAAACGGGATATAAGTCCAAAAATGAAAACGTTTTAGCTAAGGGTCTGGAAGATCTATATAATCAGAGTAATTCTGTGCTTCTGGGAGAAACCGGCAAAGAAAGTTTTGAGGCTATCAAGATACTCGAACAGGTGGATAAAAATAAATACCTTCCGGCAAATGGGGCGACCTATCCAAATTCGAGTTTAGGAAAATCATTAAAACAGATTGCTCAACTCATTAAAATGGAGGTTGGATTAGAGATCGCATTCGCTGAATCGGGAGGTTGGGATACACACTATAACCAGGGTACAGATACAGGTATTTTTGCGCGAAATGCTGATGATTTAAGCAGCAGCATGATGGCATTCTGGACTGATATCGGCACATTACAAGACGATGTAATTTTAATGACCATGACGGAATTCGGGCGTACCGTGAAACAGAACGGAACAGGCGGTACCGATCACGGCCGGGCATCTTGCAATTTTATTTTGGGAAATAGTATAAACGGCGGAGTGGTGCATGGAAAAGTCCCAGAACTTTCGATAGAAAACCTTGAAGATGGGAGGGACTTGCCGGTTACCACTGATTTTAGAGCCGTATTTAGTGAAATTGCAAGTACACATCTTAGCATAAAAGACAAGGGAAGACTTTTCCCGGACTGGTCGGGGAAAGATATAGGAATAAGCAAAGTTTAACCAAAAATAAATCAAGAAAGCTTAATTGATCTTTAATCAGATTTTAACAGTATAACAATATTGGGTGATCATATTTGTACAAGCATCCGTTCTTTTTAAATTAATATCATCATCTGGGGGAAAATCCCTGGCCTTAGGAGAAGACTTTAGTTTAATATAGTGTGATGTGCAGAATTACCGCAAGCCATCTCCTACGACCTATGATTGCAGATATCATATAGTTTGGATAACGAAAATATCGTAAGTAGGTATTGAGTGGTCTAGTTGGTAGTCGAGTACGTGAATTGCTTCGACAAATATGTAAAGAGCAGGAAGTATACATACTAAAAGGTCATGTAAGTAAAGATCATGTGCATATGTATGTGTCTGTTCCTCCGCATTTAGCCATTAGTAAGTTGGTGCAATGATTGCAAGTCGACTTTAGTCGATAACAAATCTATCGGCTTTAGCCAATAGTAGTTTAATTTTGACTTTCCCCTATAACTCATGAGTAATCGCAGATCGTTTATAAAAACCTTGACTGGCATAGGTGCCATCACAGCTTTACAGGATGTAAACTTATTCGCTTCGCCGGTGAATGCGCTAATTGATAGTCAGCAGCCACCATTAAGTTTAAGATTTGCCCTCGCTTCAGACGGCCACTACGGGCAGCCTGACATAGATTCGGATAAGCACTTTTCAGACCTGGTTAGCTGGATAAACGCTGAACATCAGAAGCAACCGTTAGATTTTATCATTATCAACGGTGATATTGTACACGATAAGCCAGAGCTTTTGAAAGTCGTTAAGGAAAAGTATTTCAACAAGTTTAAAATTCCATTTTACGCTCTGCCCGGCAATCATGATCATGCGGATACAGCAACTTGGAAATCGGTTTTTGGATACGAGGATAATTACTCATTCATAAAAAAGGAAGTGGGTTTTGTGCTTGCAAATACTTCTAATGCAAAGGGGGAGTATATATGTCCCAACGAGAATTTCTTAAAGACAGAATTAGACAAACTAAAGCATAAAACTATTGTGTTTGTGGTTCTTCACATCCCGCCCTATCAATGGTTGCCTGAAGACACCTTTTTTATCACATGTGAGCCTATAATAAAACTATTACATACCTTCCCGAATGTAAAAGCTGTTTTTCACGGGCATGATCATAACCTTGATAACGTTCGATATACAAACAAACTTCCACACTTTTTCGACGGGCACTTTGGTGGCAATTGGGGTACCGAATATAAAGGTTACCGCATCGTTGAAGTTGACCAGCAAAATAAGATTTCTACCTATCAGGTAAATGCCAGTAAAAACCCGATCATAAATAGGAATAAGGTGTAACGGAAAGCCAAAATATTTTTTGCGAATCCACTGTTGGAGCAAGAGACCGATATTAAATTTCGGCTAATCATCTGGTTAAATATTAAGAGCATAGCATCCCAAGGGATCCTCACGAAGCCGTTTATTATTTACTTAGGTACCATTCTTATTTAGCAGTTATTTATTTAAAAGCAGAACAAGAGAATCGCAATAATCGAGATCTTTGAACTCCTACCGAGGAAGGTGAGATTAAACAGGTACATCTTGAGAAGTAGCCTTGTCATTGGCTTTTAATATTGCCTTGATTCGGTCAATATGGACTTGAGACAGGGCTGCTCGTTCTAACGCTGATTTTGCAGTTGCACCTCCATGATCTCTGGCCATGGTATCCAGCAAATTCTTTCGCTCCTCAAACATTCTGAGAGCAGTCCACATGGTCTCTTCAATTTTCATGGTTTGTTCTGCAAGCAAAGAAGATTCAGTATAAGCATGCCCCGTATGACACCGAAACCGAACAGGCGAACTTGCATCCATTTTCCATAGCACACCACCACAGCCGGGACAATTGAATGGCACCTGATCGCCTAAAGCATTTACCGAAGGCAGATCACTTAGAACCCGTTGTGCAATCTTGGCTTCTATTAGTATATCTTTCGGAATAGGCTTTAGCTTTTCCAATTTTCGAGTCAGGAGTTGGTAAAGCAACCCGCCCATTTCTGATAGCGGTACTGTATAATCAACCTTCACGTGATTGATAGCGTTCTGAGGCATATCCGGATATTCGGCATCCGCCGGATCTTGAACAATGCAGATCCCACCGCATCTTTTTATTACTACCAGGCCTGCTACTCCATCGTCAAGGTAACCGGTCAATATAATGCCTATAACCTTATTTCTAAAAGCTACAGCGGCAGAACGAAACAGAGGGTCTATTCCTGGACGCGACCTGTTTTCCTGTGCCCCCTTGGTTACCAAAAGAGTTTGATTTTTATCTACCATCAGATGATGGTCTGAGGGTGCTATATAGACATGGCCTGGTTTGAGACCCGCTTTGTTAACTGCATGCTCACATCTGAGTGTAGTTTGAGTATTTAATGCATCTAACAGCGCATCTCCGGTAGCATCTGCTGAAATATGTTGAACAACCAATATAGGAGCCGGAAAATCCTTCTGCAACTGGCTGATTAACTTTACCAATGCATTCTGCCCACCTGCTGAAGTACCTATTACTACTATTTGGGAAATTTTATCTTTCTTCTTTTCTCTCTCGGGTGTTGCCATCGTTACTCTCGCCTTAAATTAAACTTGCCTCAGAATTTATGGAAACACATATTTCGGTTACCAGAAGCACCGCCTTTCTAAAGGATGCGCTGTCTAATCGGAAACAGTGAAAAAAGTATTTTATTACTAAAGGGTTGCAGAAATAAGCAGACGCTTCCATGGAAGAGCTTCATCTCCTGGTAATTTGTGCGGTTCTGTTTATGTTAGCTAACTTCAAATAATACACGACCTCTCGGTTGAGCCGGGTCTTATAGCTCCCGACTTTATCTCGGGTGAAGAATAAAAACTAATGAGTAATAAAAGGGCTCCCTTAATATAGTTTGATCTAATTAACACAAATACTGCTTTTTATCATTCTATAGTTATACATAAAATTATTCAACCCACCGTTTCCCTATCCCTTAAGCATTTCTTATGATTTATGCGTACATCCGGGTTTCAACAGATAAGCAAACTGTCGAAAACCAGCGTTTCGAAATTCTTAAATACTGCTCTGCTAAAAAGCTTCACGTTGACTAGTGGGTTGAAGAAACCATCAGCGGCACAATTCGTCTGGGAGACCGCAAGCTTTCTAAGGCCTTATCTGAGATGAAAACAGATGATATCTTAGTTGTCAGTGAGCTCTCCCGGTTGGAAGAAACCTGATAGAGGTTATGAGTATCTTACATGGCTGCATGGAAAAAGAATGCAAAGTATTTGCAATAAAAGAGGGGTATGAGTTAGGAGATAACATATCCTCAAAAGTGCTGGCATTTGCTTTCTCTTTATCAGCCGAAGTTGAACGGAGCCTCATCTCCCAGCGAACCAAAGAGGCAATGGCCCGAATGAAAAGCCAGGGATTAAAGGTCGGAAGGCCCAAAGGTTCACTCTCGAAAGAGACGAAGCTTACCGGAAAGGATGATACCATTAAAGAGCTGTTATCCAAAAAAGTTGCTGTTGCTACTATCGGGAGAATTCTTGGAGTCAGCAGATTAACCGTTGAAAATTATATCAAATCACGAAAACTACGAGGGGCCGTATCGCCCAAGCCCTCTCATTCTACCTTTTAAACAACAAGTCTAATGCACGTCAACCCCGAAGAATATCTTAACCAACCAATCTTTCAGATCCTGTTTCATCAAAATACGCAAGCCATGTGGATTGTCGATGATGAAACGCTCAGCTTTCTGGAAGTAAACGACTCAGCGGTTCGGATGTATGGATATTCAAGAGAGGAGTTTCTTACGATGACTCTTTTAGACCTTAACGTCGGAGTTCCTCTGGAATGTAAATCTTCAGGAAATGAAACCTTTATCCTGGAGACTTCTCATTTTAATAAGAGTAAGCAGGTAGTTGAAGTGGAAGAAACCTTATATCCGTTTGTTTTCAATCAAAAGGAAAGCCGGTTAAGCTCTGTAAGAGATATCACAGCAAAAAAGAAGAGAGCTGTACTGGCCGAATATCTCATGCTGGCGACTGAAGTGGTTGGTATTGCGGTGAACACTAGTACTGCTTTAGAACAGATTTCAGACCTTATCGTGCCTAAGTTTGCCGATTGGTTCACTATCAATGTGGTGAATGGCGAGGACATTGACCTCTTAGTCGTTAAAAACGACTCGCAAGAATATATGGATTGGTCACTAGACCACCGTAGGAGAAATCCACTAACAATTCATGGCCAAGGCGCTACACAACATGCGTTAAGAACTGGAGAATCATTTCTTGTACCTGTGGTGACTCCTGAAATGCTGGAACAGGCAATTCAAGATAAGGAGCAGTTAGAGATGATTAAAAAGCTGAATCTCCGCTCTTCTATCATCGTACCTATGAAGGTGCAGAATCGTACAACGGGGACAATTAACTTCATCTCTACTGTTGATGGTAAACAGTATGACGAGATAGACCTGCAATTTGCAACTGATTTCGCCTTGCGAATTGGTTTATCTCTTGAAAACGCCCGGCTAAATGAGCTGGCTCTTCAGGAAAAAAGACAGGTGGAACTAAGTCAGCAAAATCTCAACCGCATGATTATGCAGGCCCCGGTTGCCATGTGCATATTATCCGGACAAGAGTATGTTATAGATGTGGCCAATGAAACGATGTTTAAACTATGGGGCCTCGGTACAGAGTTTAGCAAAAGACCCATTTTTGAAGGACTTCCACATTTGAAAAAAGCATTTAAGCCTTTGCTGGATGAAGTTTATTACGATGATAAAGCGTTGAATTTTGATGAGGCTCCAGTAGAATTGATACGAGAAGAAGCTTTGGAGACCCGGTTCCTAAACTTTACTTACCGGCCAGTCAAGGAAGCAGATGGTTCCACCTCAGGAGTACTAGCAGTAGCTATAGATGTGACTAGTCAGGTGGTCAGCCGGAGGAAAATCGAAGAAGCCGAAGAGGAGGCTCAGGCGATGAATGAAGAGTTAACCTCAATGAACGAGGAGCTTTCATCTGCGAACGAGGAGCAGGCCGCAATTAATGAAGAATTGCTGGCGGCCAGGATGGAATCTGAAATAGAGCGTGAGCGGTTGAAAAGTTTTATTATGCTGGCACCTGCTGGTATTTGTGTACTTGGAGGCTCTGATTTAGTTTTCGAATTAGTGAATCCGGCATACCAGGAACTGCTTCCGGGCAGAAACCTTGAAGGAAGGGCGATCCTCGAAGCACTGCCAGAACTTACCGGAACGCCTGTTGAAGACATTTTAAAGAATGTTTATAAAACGGGCGAACGATTTACGGTTAATGAGCTTCTTATCCCGGTGGCAGAGCATGAAGGCGGGAAGACACGGGACAGATTTTTTACTTTCAATTATCTCGCCCGTAAGAATAACCAGGGGACAATTGACGGTATACTTGCCTTTGTATACGAGGTCACTGAAAACGTCAATTCAAGGCGAGAAGTAGAAAGAGCTGAAGAAAGTCTGCGGATGGCGGCTGAATCTGCTGAACTAGGCATCTGGCAATTACAACAGTCTAGCCAGAAACTTACGGTTTCTCCTCGGTTTTATCAATTATTCGGGTTGCAGGAGTCGGATGGCATTTCCTTTGATAAAGTGATGGCGTTGGTGCAGGAC
>DASWMZ010000189.1:0-17829 GCA_036399495.1 Pedobacter sp. | reverse complement strand
ATTGCAATTACTAATAAGATGTGGATGATACCGCCTGTAGCGTAACCTCCGAAAAAGCTCACAGCCCAGATTATGATCAGGACAACTGCGACTAGATAAAGTAAATTTCCCATAATATTATCTTTTAGGTTTGATTGATTTATTAATTCAAATTCTACCTTAATAATATCAAACAGAGGAAATTTGTTTACACAAATTGAAATATTTTTATTTTAAGAGTGAAACTCTAAAAATAAAGCTGATTAATATTCGTCTTCATTAAAAAAGAAATCGTCCTTTGTGGGGTAATCAGGCCATATTTCTTCAATATTTTCGTATGGCTCCCCATCATCTTCCAGCGCCTGAAGATTTTCAATAACTTCTACCGGAGCACCGGAGCGAATACCATAATCAATTAATTCATCTTTGGTTGCAGGCCATGGAGCATCTTCAAGGTGCGATGCTAGTTCTAAAGTCCAGTACATATATTTCTTAAATTTTAATGCTGTTTTTTTGTGGCAAAAGTATAATAATAATTATAAGAATTTTAAATATTTTTTCCAATTTAAAACCGCGGAATCCAGATATTTTCCTCAATTCCATCGTCGTAACATAATTTTCGGGCTAAAACAAATAAGTAGTCACTTAACCTGTTAAGATAAACGATTACGCCCTCATCTACGAAACTCTCTTCAGAAAGTTGCACCGTAATTCGTTCGGCACGTCTGCAAATACATCGGGCTATATGGCAGCAAGATATTATTGATGATCCCCCGGGAAGTATAAAGTGTTTTAGCTCAGGCAAAACTTTAGACATGCTGTCCATTTCATCCTCTAGCAAAATTATATCCTCAGGTTTTAAATCAGGAACCTTCATCTTCGATTTTTCAGGATCTGATGCCAGTACCGAACCTATGGTAAATAACCTGTCTTGTACTTCCTTTAAGGTGATTTTATGATTTTCAGCAACAGCTTGATCTCTTATCAAACCAATATAAGAGTTTAATTCGTCTATAGTTCCGTAACTTTCTATTCGAAGATGATACTTCGGAACACGTGTACCCCCAATTAAAGATGTGTAGCCTTTATCGCCTGTTTTGGTGTAAATTTTCATTCAACGGGTAAAATAACTAATTGGAATACTCTTTTAATAGAGTGTTGAAAAATGCAGAACTGTTAATACTAATAAGAGCTGCGAGTCTTTAGGTAGATTTCAGCTGTTGGAATACTGATGTCTTCGATAACAATATTATCCTGAATTACCGCTTATCAATTACTTTCGCTACCTGGAAGTAAGCCCCATCTTGCTGCGGAGCATTTCTTAAAGATTCTTGAAGTGTAATCTCACGACGCACCTCATCTTCTCGAAACACATTAACTTCATCTGTAAGATAGATAAGTGGCTCTACAGAAGTGGTATCCAACTCATTAAGCTTCTCCATAAAATGAAGTATATTATTCATGTCTTTCAATAACGATTCCTGATCCTCTTCTTTGACTTCGAGCCTGGCTAAGTGAGCCATTTTTGCAATTGTTTCGTTATCGATATTCATTTTAATTCAGTCCTGACTGGATAATACTATATATATTTTCCTTTAATGCATCCGCGTCTTCTAAAGTTAAATCTTTAGTTTCCACAGGAGCATGAATGCAAATATCGCAAAATCCCGGTCTTGTTCCATACTTAGAACCATCATCCCACATTTTCTTCCAATTATTGGGCATAGAAATCGGAATGATAGGTACTTTTTGTTCTATAGCTAATCTGAAAGGTCCGTTTTTAAACTCATGTAGTATTGGAGGATACTCCTCTCCTATTTTTCCTTCCGGGAAAATCATCAGGCTCATCCCACTTTTTAAATACTCTTCCCCCTTTTTAAAAGCTTTAAATGCCGAAATTTTGCTATCACGATTTAAAGGTATATCAATGGTTTTGAAGAAGATTTTTAAAATCGGGTTATCTAATAATTCATCCTTACCCAAAAAAGCAAAATTAGTTTTTACAGCTATCGTTATTGCAGGAATATCGAGATTAGAAGTATGATTAGCGCATATGATATAAGTCTTTGACCAGTCAATCGGAGCGATTATCTTATACCTAAAAAAGAAACCGGCAGACCAGGAACTTATATATGAGTAAAATCTGCGAATATGATTCAGCGTTTTAAACCTGGATTTTTCCCGGGAAAAATAATACAACAGCGGATAAAGCATTGCAAAAAAGAGAACTACGAAAGCCAGGTAAATAATCCTGTGCAACTTTTTCATCAAAATAGAATTAATTTTTTAAACGGCTATGAAGCTATCATGAGCACAGGATCTGATTTTGAGTATTATGCTCATGATGGTTTCAGCATCAGCTTCATTCACTCAAAAATATAAAAATTCCTTACTTTCGCGCCGTATGGAAACTGTTGTAAGCGGTATAAGAAGTACCGGAAAATTACATTTGGGTAATTATTACGGAGCTGTTCAGAATTTTGTGAAAATGCAGCATGAATATAATTGCTATTTTTTTATTGCTGATTACCATTCGCTGACAACACATCCAACACCGGAGAATCTCCATCAAAATGTAAAACAGGTTTTAATCGAATACCTGGCTGCAGGTATCGATCCTGAAAAGGCAACCATTTATGTTCAATCAGACATTCCGGCAATTTCCGAGTTATATCTTTATCTAAATATGAACGCTTATGTGGGCGAGCTTGAAAGAAGCACCTCTTTTAAAGATAAAGTAAGAGCAAATCCGGAGAATGTGAATGCCGGGTTATTAACATATCCGGTGTTAATGGCTGCTGACATCTTAGTTCATAAAGCCACTAAAGTCCCGGTAGGAAAAGACCAGGAGCAGCATTTAGAAATGGCCCGGACATTTGGAAATCGGTTTAACCGAATGTATAAAACCGAATATTTCCCTGAACCCTTTGCCTTTAACTTTTCTGATAAGTTGGTGAAAATTCCCGGGTTAGACGGAAAAGGCAAAATGGGCAAATCAGAAGGGGAAGCAAACGCCGTTTTTTTATCTGATAGTCCGGAAATCATTCGTAAAAAAGTTATGCGGGCCGTCACGGACAGTGGCCCAACAGAAACAAATTCTGCAAAGCCAGAAGCGATCCAAAATTTATTCGATTTAATGAAGGTCGTGTCCAAATCTTACACATACAATCATTTTGAAGATCTCTACAATAACTGTCAAATAAGATATGGCGATTTGAAAAAGCAACTGACAGAGGACATGATTATAGCAACCGAACCGGTTAGAGAAAAGATTAATGAACTTGCCGCTAATACAACTTACCTTCGGGAAGTTTCACGTTATGGTGCCGACAAAGCAAACACAAGTGCTTTAAAAACTATCAAAGAGGTGCGTGAACTGATTGGGTTCAAAAGCTTTTGATAGCTTTTCTAATTTTGATTTATAAATTTAAATTATATTTATAGGATGCACATTGCCATTGTAGGAAACATAGGAGCGGGAAAAACAACGCTTACAGAGTTATTATCAAAACACCTGGCTTGGGAACCTCAATATGAAGCCGTTGATAATAATCCCTACCTTGAAGATTTCTATAATGACATGAAGCGCTGGAGTTTTAACCTCCAGATATATTTTCTAAACAGTCGTTTTCATCAGATTAGAGAGATTCAAAAGGCTGCACAAAACATCGTTCAGGATCGTACCATTTATGAAGATGCCTATATTTTCGCGGAAAACCTTCACGATATGGGACTGATGACATCAAGGGATTATGAGAACTATCGTTCAATATTTGATAGCATGATTGCCTTTATAAAACCGCCTGACCTTCTTATTTACCTCAAAGCATCTGTACCCACCCTGGTTAATAATATTCAACGCCGAGGGCGGGAATATGAGGCCGGCATCCGTTTAGATTATTTGTCTAAATTGAATGATAAATATCAAAAGTGGATTAATGGTTATAATGAAGGTAAACTCCTCGTTTTGGATAAAGACAAATTAGATTTTGCGAATAATCCTGATGATCTGGGTGAGATTATCGAAAAGGTACAACGCGATATAAACGGATTATTTTAATATTGTGTAAAGGCATTTGCTTAACGTGAGGGATAGAAGCGAAAAGCCCACAGCCATGAGGCACGAATGGCGAGGACTTGCAGCGTATAGCCCGACCCAAAGGGGCACGCCCGAAAACAAATTTTTATTTAACACAAATGTGAAGTAAAAAGTCAAAATTAAAAACTACAACAAGCCCAAAATTTCAAATAACACCAGCTGAGTCTGCTTAAACTAATTTCTATGCACATTCTGGGAATTATCCCCGCCCGTTATGCATCAACCAGGTTTCCCGGCAAACCACTAATTGACATCAATGGCAAAACCATGATCCAAAGGGTATATGAGCAGGCAAAATTATCTGATAGATTAAGCGAGGTTGTGGTTGCAACCGATGATGAACGAATCTTAAGACATGTTACTTCCTTTGGTGGAAAAGTTGTACTCACATCAGACAAGCATCAAAGCGGTACCGACCGGTGTGCGGAATTAGCTGAAGCATTTCCAGAGTTTGACATCCTTATCAATATACAAGGTGACGAACCATTTATAGATCCAAAGCAAATAGATTTGCTTTGCTCCTGCTTCGAAAATGATACAACGGAGCTGGCAACGCTTGTTAAAGAAATTCAAACCCAAGAAGAGTTGAATAATCACAATTCACCGAAAGTTATTCTGAATAAAAACGCTGAAGCAATCTATTTCAGCAGAGCAGTTATTCCTTTTCTTCGTAATGCAGATCCTCCAGATTGGATAAATGGGCATACCTTTTATAAACACATTGGCATTTATGGCTACCGAAAAGATGCATTAAAAGCAATAACTCAATTGGACGTTTCCTCTTTGGAAAAGGCAGAGGCTCTTGAGCAGTTGAGATGGATCGAAAATGGTTATAAAATTAAAGTAGCTATAACCGACATCGAAACTCAAGCTATCGACACCCCAGATGATTTAAGCAAGATTCTTCTAGCGATTTCAAAATCCCGCTAAGAACAAAAACCAATAGATTTCTCTTCGGTTGTCTTTCATATACCCTTCACAATGAAATGGAAGTCTATCTATATTGGCGGTTTGCTTAGTATATCCTCTTTAAATTCCTGCACCACCACAGGTCCGATCGGATTGTTTGGCAAGAGAAGTCCGCATGAGCAATACGGGCAAAAACTAAAGAATGCAGGTTTAGATAAAACTCAACTAGGAGAATCCTGGTTCGCCGCCTCAATTCAAAGTCTGAATAAACCATTAAAAATTACTATTCCATACAAAGAAGCCGGCTATTTCCCGGCAGATAAAGCTCGGGCGGCGGCCTTCAGCTTCAACGTAAAACGCGGCGAAAAGATCACGATAACTCTTCAAGAAAGACCGTCTAACCGTTTCATGATTTATGTAGACCTATGGGAGTTAAGGGATAACAATAATAAAAAACTTATCGCTTTCGCTGATACCGGTAATAATTCTTTTAGTCATGAAATTGATGATGACGGTTCTTATCTTCTTCGCATACAACCAGAGCTGTTAAGCGCAGGAGACTATACGCTTTCAATTACCAGCGGCCCATCGCTGGCATTTCCGATTAAGAATGGAAGAATAGGCAGCTTTTGGGGTGCCGACCGCGACGGTGGGGCTAGAAGGCATGAAGGCGTTGATATCTTTGCACCAAGAAGAACTCCCGCGCTTGCAGCAGCCGATGGTATAGTTAATCGTGTAACGATAAATCAGTTGGGAGGAAAAGTGGTATTTATGCGTCCTGACAATAAAAACTACAGTTTATATTATGCACATCTCGACGAACAACTTGTAACCGAAGGAGAAAGAGTTAAGGCAGGCGATACTATTGGTCTGGTTGGTAATACCGGAAATGCTATCTCAACCTCTCCGCACTTACATTTTGGTATCTATACATTTGGAGGAGCAATTGATCCCTTAGCGTTTATCAATCCGGCACGGGAATTACCTCCGGCTATAAAAACATCGCTATCCTCCTTGGGATCGTCTATGCGAACTACAAGCAACATAACAGCCTTAAAAGATGGGCGCAAGCAAGCTTCCGTAGTTAATTTAGAATTACATACTATCTTGGAGATAAGTGCTGCAACAAGTACCTCTTATAGGGTTATTTTACCAGATGGAAGTCAGGGTTTTATTTCTGGCGCGTCGGTTACACCTACCGCCAAGGCCTTGAAACAATTATACATTTCTGAAGAAAAATTTCTTTATGATCGTCCAAGTATTGACGCTGCCAGGAAAGCCGGATTAAGAAATGGCACTCGTGTAAGTGTCCTGGGAGAATTTCAGGGATTTTATTTTGTTGATGCGGGAGAAGAAGTTGGCTGGGTAAGTAAAAATTAAAAAGGACCGCATATTACGGTCCTTTTGATGTAATTCTTCTCACACTATTAGAGATGGATTGGAAACAAAGATCTCTATAGGTACTAGATTATAGAATAAGGATCAATAGTAAGATGATGATAATGATAGCTCCTACAGAAAGGTAAACACCACCACCTGAGATAGCATTAGCTTGTTGCTTCATTTCACGAAGTTCAGTTCTCAATTCTTTTCTTTCCTGACGTGTTAAATCAGATTTATCCATTGATCTGATTTCTTCAACTCTTCTTTGAATTTCTTGAACCTGGGCTTGTTGTTGTTCAGTTAGTTGTTTAGCTGGTTCTTTTGCGGCAGCTGTGGAAATGTTTACTGATAAACTCAGCATAACAGCCGCGGTTAGAGTATAAATTAATTTTTTCATGTTACTAAAATTTAAGTTAATTACTCGGTTAACATTATTGGAGGCAAAGTGTTTCGATTGTTTAGATCGAGAAAATGAAAGATTTTTATTAAGCGCCTCATTTTTAAGAAAGAAATTATATTTGGCCATGAAAAAACAACTACTACTCATTCAATGCAAAGATGAAGTAGGTCTTGTAGCCTTGATAACACGGGTTCTAGCCAATCACGGCTTAAATATTACAGCAATGCGCGAATTTGTAGATGAGTCTGCAAACCGCTTCTTTGCACGTATAGAATTTATTGGTGAAATACAGAATGAAGAAAAACTTTATTCCGAGATGATGAGCGGATTGCCTTTTCAAGCCGAAGTCAGCATTAATCCAAAAGCAGAAAAGCGGATTGCCGTACTGGTTACCAAAGAATATCACTGCCTTGGAGATACACTGGTTAGACATTTTTTTAAAACGCTGGGCGCACAGATTTGCTGTGTTGCCGGTAATTATGATTTGCTCGAGTCGTTCACCAAACGCTTTGATATTCCGTTTTACCACATTTCACATGAAGGCAAATCTAAAGCTGATTTTGAAGCTGAACTTATAAAAACATTAGAGCAGTATGATATAGATTATATTGTGCTGGCAAAGTTTATGAGAATTTTATCACCGGCTTTTGTCGAACGATTTTCTAATAAGATAATCAATATTCATCATTCATTTCTACCCGCTTTTATAGGAGCAAGCCCATATAAACAAGCTTTTGAAAGAGGCGTAAAACTTATTGGTGCTACAGCTCATTTTGTTACAAACGATTTAGATCAGGGCCCAATCATCGTACAAAAGACCATACCTGTCAATCATACTTTTGGCCCTCCGGAAATGGCAATCGCTGGCAAGGAGATTGAGAAATCGGTTTTAAGCCAGGCTATGCAGTTGGTTTTCCAAGACAGGGTTTTCATCTCTGGTAACAGAACAATTATTTTTGAGTAATCCTTTTTAAAACTTTCTCTTTCCAGATGTTTTATTGATATAGCATACAATAAGACTATGGAAAACGATAAAGAGATAATTCCCGAAAACACTAAAGGAGGGCAAACCGACACATCGTATACTCAAGAGTACGAAACATTAGAAGACGCTGTTGCAGCCTACCAGGCGAGTTCACAACGGTTATTAAACATAACCGAGTGGCACAGCTATGCGGGTACAGGTACTGCTGGATTCCAGCTTACAGATAAAAATGGGCAAGAAGTAAATCGTTTGGCAGAAGAAGGCGACCATTTTCAAATCGACATTCCCGGTCCGGGCTCAAAATCGGGTGATGGTTACGATTGGGTCCAGATCGAGTCGATAACCTCGGAGACAAATGAAAGCACAGAGTTTACGGCAATCAAGGTGAGACCGGCAACTAGTCCCCAAAACTCAAAACCCGATACTGCCCACTTTTTTAATGACGATGCAAGCAGTACTTTTCTCGTTAAACGCGAAGGGAAAACCCTAAGTGCAGAAGTACACGGGAGAAATGAACAACCAAATACGAAGGCTGAAAGCCTGATTGATAAAACCAGAAATGTAATAGTAGCCGCCGGAGCGATGATTGGGTTATCTGATGTGCAATGGAAGTCCTTGGTAAAGGGTCTGATAAAGAGTTAAGTCTGATTTTGAGGATCTCATTTTGGGTTTCTATTCTAAACTAGCTTAATTTAAAATATATTTGCCGCCCGATACAATTATAAAAATGGCAAAAACTTTATCCAAAATCCCTTTTATATTCTTAATCCTCGTTTTAGGCTTATGTTTTTTATTCCCTTCGGTTCCAAAATCTAACCATACTTACAACGATATCAACTCGACCGATACGGCCTGGATGCTTACTGCAACGGCACTGGTTTTTATCATGACTCCCGGACTGGCATTTTTTTATGGTGGAATGGTAAATAAAAAAAATGTGATCTCTACCATGTTACAGAGTTTCATTTGCCTGGCAATTATCACAGTCATTTGGTTTGTTTTTGGTTTCAGTTTAGTCTTTGGTACAAGCACAGCTGGTATTATTGGAAACCCTGCTGATTTTTTCATGATGGGAGGAGTAATTGACGGTCCACCCTGGAAATTAGCTCCAACAATTCCGTTCATTCTTTTTGCCATGTATCAGCTCAAGTTCGCGATCATCACCCCAGCCTTAATAACAGGTGCATTTGCAGAAAGAATCCGCTTTATATCTTATGTGCTTTTCATCTGCCTCTTTTTTATATTTATTTATGCTCCACTGGCGCACGCTACCTGGCATCCGGATGGTGTTTTGGCCAAATTGGGAGTTCTTGATTTTGCCGGAGGAACAGTTGTTCACATGTCTGCCGGTTGGGCGGCTTTAGCTTCTGCATTGTATTTAAAACGTCGAAGCGAACCAAATCACAACCCTGCTAGAATAACTTATGTTCTGCTGGGGACAGGTTTGCTCTGGTTCGGATGGTTTGGTTTTAATGCCGGCTCGGCATTTGGTTCGGGCAGAGTATCGGTTATCGCGTTAAGCACTACCATGGCCGCATCTTCTGCAGCAGCTTTAACATGGATATTCTTTGATGCGTTTAAAGGCCGTAAGCCTTCGGCTATGGGAACCTGTATTGGCGCAGTAGTTGGCCTCGTTGCAATTACTCCTGCTGCGGGCTTCGTAACCATTCCACATTCACTAATTATCGGGATGGTAGCGTCGCTGGTAAGCAACCTTGTAGTAGAGTGGCGCACTAGAACATCAATAGACGACACGTTAGATGTATTCCCCTGCCACGGTGTTGGCGGGATGGTTGGAATGCTGTTAACCGGCATTTTTGCTTCTAAAGCCATAAACCCCGATGTTGTAACCGTAAACGGGTTAATTTTTGGCGAGACCCAATTATTTATCGTTCAAACGATAGCATTGATATGCGTGTCAATATTTGCGTTCTTTGGCTCGTGGTTATTATTAAAAATAACAGATATGATTTCACCTTTGAGAGTATCAGAAGACGATGAACGAATTGGTTTAGATATGAGCCAGCATGGCGAAAAACTGTGAGATAAAGTTGTCGATAACTTGATTTAAATTGATTAAGTAGTTGCTCTTAGAGTTAGTTTGAAAGGCAATGGCCTGCTTCTATGATCAGAAAGCCCTGTTGTTTGCTCCAAGTCCTCACCCGGCCCACTAAAGCCAATGCTTCGTTCCGGGCTTTCGCGTCCATCAGGTTTAGATGGGAAAGGAAGATCATTTTGGGATGCTGACAAACGAAACAAAAATTTATCACGAATAGCACTAACAAACCTTGAAAAAGCTCTATATAAAAAACATGGTTTGCAGGCGCTGCATTACCGCTGTTGAAGAAGTTTTACGCTCCCTCCAATTTAATACTGCGAGTATACGCCTCGGTGAAGTGATTCTAGGGGACGAGGCCACAAAAGATCAGCTGGCTGGATTATCCAACCGCTTAAAAATCTATCAGAAATTTTAACTGAAAGCCTCCATAAAGACTACTCCTATTTAAGTAATCTCTTTTCTGAAGTTGAGGGAATAACAATCGAAAAGTATTTAATAAATCAACGAATTGAAAAAGTGAAAGAAATGCTGATCTATAACCAATTAAGTCTGAGTGAAATTGCCTATCAAAACGGATACAGCAGTGTCGCTCATCTATCATCGCAGTTTAAAAAAGTTACGGGTCTAACCCCTAAAAACTTTAAAACAACTGGTGTTGCACAACGAAAATTTATAGACTCAGTTTAATTCATAAGAGAAAATAGACACTTTATTCTTAACTCTCCCTTAAACGTACCTGTTTTAAGGCAATATTAATTGTAACCTTTTTAAGCCATGTTAGGTAAAAAACTATATTCTATTCAAAGAAAAGCAGTTAAGGTCTTATTCTCCAACGGACGGGAAATATTTTTCCCAATGTGCCTTTTTGGAATCAAAATTGAGGGTGTCTAACTATGAGTTATTCATTTAGAGTGTTTGTATGTTAAACTTATACCGACAGTTAATTAGCATCAACCTTAATAATACCATTTTTGAAGAATTATCTGAAGAGTGGTTAAACAGATTATCTACCGAAGCAAGAGGCGAATTAATAAGTGGCTTTTTTAATGCTGGAATCTTGACGATCGATATGTCTAATTTCAACCGTAACGACTTCTACGACACCGAGTTAAAAAAAGACTTTCCTCATTACTGCGAAGTATTAAGTGTCCTTCTCGCCCCTATTCTTAAACGTTGTTTCAGAAGAATGTTTTTAGGTTTCAACGATAATCTTACAGAGTATAAAGTAGTCCTTTTTATGGAAGGAAGGGAAGATGATCATCTTGAGGCGGTCAAATATAATATCGATATTTTCTAGTAATTTACCCATTTTCAGGTGAGACTTTTCACCACAACATCTCAATTAATTGGGTAATAAATTGCCGATTAAATCTCCTTTTCCTTCCTTCGACACCTTTACCGCATTAGCATATTTTTTGTAACTAAAGGTTTATGAATTTAACGACTGATACTGTAAACACAGTATGCATTATTGATGATGACCAAATTCATCATTTTATGATCGGAAAAAGTTTACAGATACAGGGGCTCTCAAAAAACCTAATTAGTTTTCACGATGCTAATGTCGCCCTCAACTTCTTTAAAGAAAATATCGACAATTGCACTCTTTTACCAGATGTGATTTTCGTGGATCTAAACATGCCGGTAATTAACGGATGGCAATTTTTAGAGCAGTTCCAATCTATAAAAACTCAGATAAAGAAAGACATCAGAGTTTTCGTGGTGTCATCCTCTATAGACGAGTCTGAAATGAATCGCGCCATATCGATAAATTTCGTGAACGGATATTTGGAAAAGCCTGTAAGGCCCGAAGCAATCCGTCAGGCTTTCTGCAATTAGCTATTTAAGAGGTTCACAACAGATTATTCGCAAGATTAGCTAATTCACTACGTTCACCTTTTTTAAGAGTGACATGCGCATACAAAGCATGCGATTTAGCTTTATCAATCAAATACGACAATCCGTTACTTTCGGAATCGAGGTATGGTGTATCAATTTGATAAATATCTCCCGTAAACACCACCTTGGTTCCCTCCCCTGCTCTTGAGATAATTGTTTTTACCTCATGCGGTGTTAGGTTCTGTGCTTCATCTACAATAAAAAACACTTTGGTTAGCGTTCTTCCGCGGATAAAAGCCAATGGTGAAATGGCTATCTTTTCATTATTAACCAACTCATCCAGCTTAGATTGAATTTTGGTATCGTCTGAAAACTGATCACGGATAAATTTTAGGTTATCCCAAATGGGCGTCATGTAAGGATCAACTTTCGATTTTATATCGCCCGGCAAAAAGCCAATATCTTTATTGCTTAATGGCACTATTGGACGTGTGACTAGTATTTGCCTGTAATCACGTCGTTGTTCAAGGGCGCATGCCAGAGCTAATAAGGTTTTCCCCGTACCTGCGTTTCCCTGTATGGTTACCAGTTGAATTTCTGGATTAAGAAGTGCGTGCATCGCAAACGCCTGCTCTTGGTTTAAGCTCGAAACGCGAAATGCCTCCTGGGTACCTATGTTAATAATCTTATCTTCCTTCTTACTATAGTATCCAGCCTGATCTTTATATTTTTTGCTTTTCAAAAAGAGAAAATGATTTCCCGGCAGAGCATTGATACCAAGGTTGGAGATAGTTAAGTTACCCCTTTTCAATTCAGTTAGGCTCTTTTCTGGAACGCTTTCCAAAACTGTGCTGCCTGTATATAATTGTTCCAAATTTTTCACCTTACCAGTTTCATAATCTTCGGCATAGATATTTAAGGCCTTAGCCTTAAGCCTTAAGCAGATGTCTTTGGATACAAGAATTACTTTTTTATCAGGATTTTGATATTGGAGAAAGATGGCTGCATTCAGTATCCGATGATCAAATTTTCCGACCCCAAAAATAGCTTCGGCGTCTGCGCCATCAGATTTCTCATCTAAAACTATTTTAAATTTCCCGCGGCTGGCACCCCCGATTGGTAACCAATCACTCACCAAATCATTTTGAGAGATCTCATCTATAATTCTGATGAAGCTCCGGGCCTCAAAGTTTCTGGTTTCGTTACCGTTTTTAAAATTATCAAGCTCTTCTAAAACCTGAATCGGTATGGCTACATCATGCTCCTGGAAGTTTTTAAAGGCAGCATGGTCGTGTAATATAACAGATGTATCTAATACGAATATTTTGACTTGAAGTGTACTTTTCTCTTTGCGCTGCATTTAGGCAATTTAGAGAAAAATGTAAAATTGGGAAGTGAAAATCGTCTATAAAGCAAAAACGGGAACCGCCTCGTTAGATTTGATTCCCGTTTTCAACCTAAAAAAAACCTTAGTTTATTTAAAGGCTATCAAAACTCGTTTCTTCAATGCTTGGGGTCTGCCGGAGCTTCCCTCTCGCTTACGTCCTTTCAGTTTCTCTCCGTAGAGATCTACTTATTCTCTGTGTGTCCTTAGCTTTCGCTTTTTTAATCTTAAACCGAAGCTTAATTTTACTTTATCAGACAATCAAAGTACGCTGTGTTTGATAGTATCTAATGTCGCAGTTTTTTCATTGCAAACAAATTAAATAAGCATCTATTTATGAACAACTTACAAACAGCAATCTGATGGTTACTAACAAGAAATAGTGAGTTTATAAACAATTTACGGCTATATCCATACAAAATTCCCCTGCCTTTGCTTATTCCTTTTTATATTAGCGAAAGCAAAATGAAACAAACAAAAGAGATTAAAAGATTTCTTTTCAGCCAGTACTTTTCCGATGGGTTAAGAATAACTTTCGGAGTATTACTACCGCCGATCATTCTTGCTCAAATGGGTTTACTAGAAACCGGAATAATCATTTCTCTTGGTGCGATTACTACCAGTATTCCCGACAACCCGGGGCCGGTGCTGCATAAAAGAAATGCCATGCTGGCGTGTATACTTTTCATGCTTATTGTAGCCTTCACCACCGGGATTGTCAACCACAATTCTCTTTTCGTTTGTATAGAGATCCTTGTGTTTTGCTTCTTTTTCTCCATGTTCAATATCTATGGAAACCGCGCTTCGTCTATCTCTACTGCGGTTCTGATTATCATGGTGCTAACCATCGACCCGAAATTTGATCTTCGGGCACTTTTGGAATATACAGGACTACTTGCCGGAGGAGGCATCTGGTACATGGCTCTTAGTCTTGCAGTTTCGCAGCTAAGGCCTTATAGAATAGCCCAGCATACGTTGGGAGAATGTGTTGTTCAGGTTGGTCGATACTTAAAACTTAAGGCAAATTTTTATAACATCGGGCAAGATCTTGAAGCGAATTACAAAGCCCTTGTTGACCAGCAAATTATCGTGCATCAGCAACAAGACGAAGTTCGGGAAATCTTGTTTAAAGATAAGATGATCACCCGAAATCAGACAAACACTGCCCGATTACTCGTCCTGATTTTTTCAGATCTCAACGATTTGTTTGAACATAGCATGGCAACGCACTACGACTATAAAAAGGTGCGAGATGCTTATGGCTTATCAGGAGTGCTCAAAGAGTTTCATAGCCTTATAAATAATCTGGGCAATGAACTGGAAAATATGGGAACCGATATCAATGCAAACGAGCGTCCCCGGCCACTTTATGATTTTCAACCGCAGTTAGAACAGCTAAAAGCGAGTATTGATAAAGTAGACAACAACCTGGTTTTAAAAAAGATCCTGGTTAATATGCGCAACATAGTTAACCACATCGGAACAATCTACAGCTACTTCAAAGACCCGAATCTTGGTGCTATTGCCATGAGTTCGGAAAAAGATCTGGGAAGATTTGTATCGCATCAAACTCTGGATCTAAAGCTTTTTGTCGAGAACCTGACTTTAAAATCTTCCATTTTTCGTCACTCGTTGCGGGTGGGGTTTGTATGCGTTATTGGTTATCTCATATCAAAACTAACCACCGGCGAGCATAGTTACTGGATCTTGCTTACTATTCTCGTAATCTTAAAACCTGCCTATAGTTTAACCAAGCAACGCAATTATGAACGTCTGATCGGAACCTTTGTGGGCGGCATAGCAGGGGCTTTAATTATACATTATGTAAAAGACGAGAACGGCAGATTTATATTTCTTCTATTATTTATGATTGGCGCGTACAGCTTTCAGCGGGTAAATTATGTAGTAAGCGTGCTTTTTATGACTCCTTTCATCCTGATCATGTTCAGCTTTATAGGAATGGGAGATCTGCAATTGGTTAAAGAACGAATTATAGACACATTTATCGGCTCTTTTATTGCGCTTGTAGCCAGTTACTTTATTTTCCCCTCCTGGGAATATCCGCAGCTAAAAAACTACATGCGAAAGCTTTTAATCGCCAATTACAATTACCTGCATTACGCCGCTGAAGGTTTAACCGGAAAAACGTTCAACCTAACGGAGTACAAACTCACACGTAAAGAGCTGTATCTGAGTTCTGCAAACATGGCTTCCGCCCTACAGCGAATGTTATCCGAACCTAAAAGCAAGCAAAAAAACGTTAGGGAGGTAAATAAATTTATTGTGCTAAACCACAAGCTTTCTTCATACATCGTTACCATTGGAACGCATGTAAAACGGTCTGAAAATAGGCAGATTAATCCTGTACATATTAAGATCATCCGGAAATCGTTGTACCAGCTTTCTCAGGCTATCGCATCATTGGATAGCAATGAAGATGAATTCGTTTCCAAAGAAATACATATCCCGGAATCTGCTATAAAAATTATAGAAGAAAATCTCGATACTAAACTTATTTCGGAGCAATTGGAGTTCGTAAATAAAGTTGCTGGCAGCTTATTGAAGATTTGTGAAAATTTAGAGGGAGAGATTGATCACAGTCCAGTGCAGGGATTATTGACTGATATTTCGAGTATTGGTGGGGAAAGATTGGGATAAGGCTGTGTACGTACATCATTATTTAAATTTTGCGGAAAGCTCCCTTATAATGGCGTTTGTTCATAATACATCCATAAGCCATTTTACGCCTTGCAAGATTGTATCAGGTTTGCCATCAGTTACTGCTATAAAATGGCATAACTTTTAAATTAACAGGAAAATACCTATTTATGTGTATGCGCTGCTCTGAAGCCAAAAAAACATTTGACTGATGTATGCTAAAAAAGTCTCCGCTATATTGGATATTTGTGCATGTATGCACAAAGCGATTCGTTATAAGCCATTTTATGAGAGCCAACTTACTCACTTTTCTGCTGACAGCTCCTTTTCTTCTCTTCACTTCCTGTGACACACGGACTTCGGAAAAAGCGGATAAGAATACTGACACAACTTTAAGGTATTTAAGTCGACCTTCTCTACCTGGCCCATACACTAAAGCCACAGACTTGGAGCAGTATTATAATTATGAATATGTAGGGCGTGGGGTTATTGAGCCGCTTGAAAATATTGAATTCAATATAAGCCAAATTCGGAGGGACAAGACAAATATCATTCTTTTTGAAAAAGGAATCATCAAAGGAGACAAAGTTTCGTTTGAATTGCTTGACACAATAGTGGTTGAGGATTTAAATGAAAACATGTATATCGCCTACCAGCTTTGTCGCACCGACACAATAGATGATAGCGAAATTATCGCACTTGTTGAGTTGGAGAAAAAACCATATTTCAAAAAAATTAAAAAAGCATGGCGAGCCGACAGAAAGACAAGAACAATCATTACAATCGACACAAAGAACATAGATTGCTTTAATGAGGGTTACGGAGCAGACTAAGAAAAACGGCTTATAACACAGGCTCTTGCAAAAATGGCGGGGACGTTATTTTCGAACTTTTTCTACATTTAACTAAGTTTTGTGCCGGGTGACAATGAGGTGCTTTCTATCCGCCATCTTCGCAAAGCCCTAACCGTTAGCAAAATTATAAAACGACCCTGAACCAGCATAGCAAAATGACAAAATCCACTTCTAACTTTTTGTTAACAGGACTAATAATATTGGGGTTTCCTCTAACCTTGAAAGCTCAACTTTTTGAGACAAAGGAATTATATCCAAATATCAAGATAATAAAAGGGAAATACCATAACGGAACTGGCCGTGGCAGATATTGGTCTTTAGATTATGTGGATTCGATAGGTAGAATCATTAGTAAAGAGAGTTATCATAAAAAGCAATTGATGTCAAGAAATAAAATAGTTTACGACGACAACAACAATAAGATTTTTAACATTCAGACTTTTGATTATAATAATCCTGAGCGAGTAGATACACTTAGATATGCATACAAATACGCAGCCAATCGGATAATATATCAATTTCGTAAATTTTCTGTAAATGACTCAACTGTAATAAAATTAATAGGAAATCAGGGAGATACGCTTCTAAAGTATCAGGAGCAAACTTTTTATTACAGACCAAAGACTAAAAAGATTGATGTTTTTAAAACCGCTTATACTTTAAGATACCGAAGTGGATTATTGATTAGCAAAGAGAAATATGATATTGAAAACAGCTCAACTGAATTACTAAAATACGAGTATTTCGGAGATGGGAGATTGAAACGTAGATTAATAGAACGAAATCCAGAACCTGAAATGAAGCCTGTTTATACAGGTGGACCTGGTAGTGATGATGAGTTTTATAAATATAGTGTTGACTCCGAAGGAAGAATTAAAGTATTCTATCGGATTATACATGGAAAGCGATATAAGATTGCTGTTTATAACTATGAAAAAAAATAACTTTTGCTAACACGCGGTATATTTAATTGCCGTTGCAGCACGTTCTCGAGCGGCACACCTGGTATCAACAGTTGTTGTGATAGTGCTTCTAAATCGGCACAACCATACCGCAAACCGTTAGCGGTAATAAAGCATGATGCCCTCCAACCATTTGCCATAATTAATGACCTGACGGATAGACCAACACCAAAGAATTAGCCGTAATTAAAACCTACCGGGATGAGATTGTAGACTTCCCCAAAAGTGAGCCATTTAAAAGTTGACTCCGACAAGTCCTTGCAAAGGACGCGTCAGTAAAATCGTTAACTTTAAAATGAGCTAGAGATGAAAAAGACC